>JBBRUN010000623.1:0-2855 GCA_038247765.1 Gemmatales bacterium
ATCCAATCTAACCTCGCGGTCAAGGCTCGACGAAGCGCGTCAGCGAACACGACGCCGCGGGAGCAGTGCCCTTGCTGCGCCCGCATCACGCGGCCGGAACGCGGGATGAGCCTGACCTGCCAGGTCTGCATCTGTGAGTACGACACTTTCGTCGGTGACCAGATGGACCATTGATCGCTGTGCAATATGATGACCCGCGTCAGGCCCGCGATGACTTCGCAGTATTCAGAGCCTGCGACCGAGAGATGCTTCCCCACGTTGTGACGCTGGAGAAGCGGTCCGAGTTTGCGTTCCGTCCCCTTCCGACCGCGAACGACGGGGAATGAGCGGGCGGAACTCAAGATGCATAAAATCAGGCAAAGTGCGGAAATACGACAATGAGAATAATCCCGAGCGGTTCGTATGTTCCACGTTGGCGAGGGATCGTCGGGATACTGGTGTTATTCTCCGCGCAACCCGCGTCCATCGCGGCGGATCGCGAATTGACACTCCCGCAGCAAGTCGGCGTACTCCACGGTGAACTCGAACGAGCCGAGCAACCCTGGCCCAAGGTCGCGGTCGATGTCTTCACGGCCGCTATCAAAACGAAGGATCATGCGGCCCTGCATCGCGCCCTCGCCGACGAAGTCTTCGTCGTGGTTCAGATCAACCCGGAGGGCCGTGTGAAGATCGCCCGCGGCCCGGCGGCGGCGGAACTCGTGGCCGGGCGGCCGCAACTGTTTCTCGTCAAGATCGCGAACGCGAGCGGAGGCCAGCAGCTTCTCAAGCCGTTGTCCAACTACGTCGGTGCGTCGAGGAATCCGTTCAGCCTGACCATCCCGACGTTGGGAAAACTGACCCCGGAACTCGTCGGGCATGCGGTCGAATACCGCTTGATGGAAGTCACGTGCAAAGGTGCGGGGAAACACGAAATCACAGTGGTTATCGAAGCGGGGCAAGGGAGCCAGGATTTGGGTTTCCGGGCCGAGGTGCCGGTGCTGTTCACTGTGACCGAACCGCCCCGCTAGGTCTGGTCCTCTGGGAAGTATCATCATGACACGGCTGATTGCATTCGCCCTGGTTGTTCTACTATCTGGCGAGTTGCGCGCCGCGGAATGGCCGACCGTTGCCAAGGTGGACGCGCAGCCGCTGATCGCACAAGCCGTCCGCCTCGATGCGGCGCTGGAGTCACTGGGGCAACCACTTCCGGCGACGACGCGGAAGGCTCTGGCCTCTCTCGCGGCCGCCGACGGTGACGACGCGGTGTCCGCCGTCCAGAAGTGGCTCGACCCGCACTGCCTCGCGGCCGTCGAGGTCGACGAAAAGGGCGTGGCCCGCGTCGTGCCGACCGCGAACAAAATCTCGCTCGTCGAACAGGGCTGGCGAGCGTACCTCGTGAAAGTGATCAACAAGCCGGGAGCGACGGGCACGCTCCGCATCGAAAGCCTGAACGCTCGCCCGCTGCCGTTCTCGCCCAAAGACCAAATCGACAAACGTTGGCTGAGCTTGCTGCCGCACACCGCGCAGCCCTTGCTGCCGAACCTCAGCGGCCTCGGCCTCGAATATACCGTGGTGCAGGTCTTCAGCCGCGATGCCGGCGAGAAAACCGCCGATCTCGCCTTCCGAGTGGAAGGGGGCAAAGGGTTGAAAACGGGGCCGGGTTCGGTCGTCCGCGAGTGGCGCTTCGACAAAGACACCGACGGTTGGGGCGACGCGAAGAACTGCAAGCTCGAAGCCGTGAAGGGCGCGTTGAAGGCGACGATGACGGCGGAAGACCCGTATTTCTCCACAAAAGTGACAGCCAAAAAGGGTAAGTTCGTTCTGCGTTTCTGGGCCAAGTTCGAGACGGCAAGCATCGGCCAAGTGTTCTGGTGGACGAAAGAACGCCCGCAGCCCGACGGCCAACACATCGCCAATTACTCGTTCGAGAGCGGTCGCGGCCGGGAATACGAAGTGAAGTTCGACAGCACCGACGACGAGCTCGCCGGTGTGCGAATCGACCCCGGTAACGACCCCGGCACGGCCATCTTCGAGTGGATCACGCTGAACTACGAATCTGACCCCGCCGCCAACAACGCGAGTGCGACGGTCGCGTTCGTCGCCCATCCGTCCGTGCCGGTGACTTTCAAAGTTGCGGAGTTCGACGGTAAGCCCGCGATGGCCGCGTTCCTAATCCGCGATGCCGAGGGGCGGGTCTACCCGGCCCAATCCAAGCGCCTCGCCCCGGACTTCTTCTTCCAGCCGCAAGTCTATCGTGCCACCGGCGAGACCGTGCGACTCCCCGCCGGCAAGTACAGCGTGCGCTGCTCGCGCGGGCCGGAGAGCCTTCCCGAGATGAAGGACCTCATCGTCGGCGACAAGCCCGTCGAGTTCCGCTACACCGTGACGCGCTGGATCGACCCGGCGAAACGCGGCTGGATCAGCGGCGATCACCACATCCACGCCGCGGGCTGTCTGCACTACGACAATCCCACGGAAGGCGTCGAGCCGAGCGACATGATGCGGCACATCCTGGGCGAGGATTTGAAAGTCGGGTGTTGCCTGACCTGGGGGCCGTGTTTCGATTACCAAAAGCGGTTCTTCACCGGCAAGCCGGACGACGTCTCTCAGCCGCCCTACTTGCTGCGCTACGACGTGGAAGTGAGCGGTTTCGGCTCCCATGCGTCCGGCCACCTGAATTTGCTCAACCTGCGCGAGCAGATCCCGCAAGGGGGCCAGTCGAAGGAACACTGGCCAACCCTCGGCTTGAACACACTCCGCTGGGCCAAGAAACAGGGGGCGATCTGCGGCCCCGCCCACTCCGGGGCCGGGTTGACTCGCTACGTCGGGCGATTGAAAGACGTGAAAGACGACCCCAGCGGTATCCCGCACTACAA
>JBBRUN010000624.1:0-2846 GCA_038247765.1 Gemmatales bacterium
GGGTTTTTTTTGCCCCCGGGGGGGGGGGGGGGGGGTGGGGGTGTTTTTTTTACAACCCATCCGCCTCCGTGGGTTTCCCCCCCCGGCTCGCCATTACTTCTCTTTGTTGAAATCCACTTCCACCGAATCGCCGCGCTTGACCGACACCGTCCGCGATTCGGCCTTCCACTCTTCCCCGACTCGCCAACGCGCGATGAACTCGTACTCGGCGCTTTTCTCGGCATCGAGCACGGGCGCCTCGTAGACGCGCTCCGATCCGATTGCTTTCACTCGAGTCGTCCCGATCCAAAGCTCCGCGTCCGGGTGCGGCACTCGGATCGAAATCCGCGCCCGATCCGCAGAACTCGGCACCGGCAAGGCGACCGCACATACGCGGCACTCCGTCGCCCACTTCGCCGTCGGCTCCCAGCCGTACGGCATCCGAGATTTGTACTGGTACGCGTCCCAATCGAGGCCGTAGTACTCTTGGAGGAAGTACGTCCGGTGCGCATCGCTGCCGCCGAAAGAGCCCGGCGTCACGCCGAACGTCGGCACCGGCGGCCCGTAGAGCGTCAAGCCATTCGTCCAGAAACTACCGAACGCGGCCGGGTAAAAGAAACCGTAGCCCAAGCCGTAATTGGAACCCCAGTCGCCGAAGCCGGGACCGAAGCCGTACGGCGGACCGAACGCGTAGGGATAACCCGTCCCGAAACCGGCCGTCAGCCTCGGGCCGTACCCGTAACGCGGGTTCGGCACCGGGGCGAACCGCGGGCTGAATCCGTAGCCGTAGCCGACGCCCGGAGCATACCCGAAGCCCGGCCCGTAACCGACGAAGACGCTCGGCCGCGAGCCGAATTGGCTCGGTGCCATCACGACGGGGTGCTCTTGGGCCTTCGCCGCCAGCGCGCTCAGCAGAATCCACGCGACCGGTAGAACGGGCAAATGCCGACCGAGGAGTTGTTCGATGTTCATGGCGATGCTCCGGTGGTATTCGTTAGCATCGATTCGAAATGGGGCGCGGCTGAAGTCGGGTTCGGGAAATGCCGTGGATACCCCGCCGACTGCACGGCAAAAGCGGACAATCGCACCGGTCAACAGACGGTTTTCCTAGGATTGCTACAATGGTAGCGTCGCGGGGATTGCCTCTTCCCACCCGCCCATGTCAATTCGATCGAATCATCCGAGAGGGATGCCCGTGACCCCGCGTGAAGTGTTGGCGCTCTTGCGCGAAAAAGAAGTGCGTGCCGTCGATCTGCGCTTCATGGACTTCCCCGGTCTTTGGAAGCACTTCACCGTCCCCGCCGAGATGATCACCGAAGAAACTTTCGAAGAAGGCATCGGCTTCGACGGCTCCGGCCTGCGCGGCTGGCAGAAGATCAACGAATCCGACATGCTCGTGGTGCCGCAGCCCGAGACGCTCTTCCTCGACCCCTTCGCGCGCGAAACGACCCTCGGCATCTTGTGCAACATCCAAGATCCGAGCACCCGCGAAGATTATTCGAAGGATCCGCGCAACGTCGCCCGCAAGTCGGTCAACTACATGAAATCGACGGGGCTCGCCGACACCGCGCAACTCGGACCGTCGCTGGAGTTTTTCGTCTTCGACGACGTGAAGTACGACCAAACCAGTCACAGCGCTTTCTATTACGTGGACAGCAACGAAGCGGTCTGGAATACGGGCCGCGATGAGAAGCCGAACCTCGGGTACAAGATCCCGAAGGGGCAAGGGTATTTCCCCTGCACGCCCGCCGATTCGATGAACGACCTGCGCACCGAAATGATGCTGGCGATGGGCGGCATCGGCATGACCGTCGAGAGCCACCACCACGAGAAGGCCAGCGGCGGGCAGTGCGCTATCGACATCCGCTACAGCGACCTCGTGCCGATGGCCGACAACGTTTTGAAGTACAAATACGTGGTGAAGAACGTGGCCCGCCGGCACGGCAAAACGGCCACGTTCATGCCGAAGCCGCTCTTCGACGAATTCGGCAGCGGTATGCACATCCACTCTTCCTTGTGGAAGAACGGCACCAACCTCTTCGCCGGCTCGGGCTACTCCGGATTGTCCGACGCGGCCCGCTACGCCATCGGCGGGATTCTCAAACATGCCCGCGCACTCTGCGCGATCACGAACCCGACGACGAACAGCTACAAGCGTTTGGTGCCCGGCTTCGAAGCGCCGACGTGCCTGGCGTACAGCCAGCGCAACCGCTCCGCGGCGATCCGCATCCCGGTCTATTCCAGCCGGCCGAAATCGAAGCGCATCGAGTACCGCCTGCCGGACGGCGCGGCCAATCCGTACCTCGCCTTCGCCGCGATGCTCATGGCGATGCTCGACGGCATGCGGAACAAAATCGACCCCGGCGAACCGCTCGACAAAGACATTTACGACCTGCAACCGGAAGAATTGAAGGACGTGCCGAGCACGCCCGCGACTTTGGACGATGCGCTGGTGGCGCTGGAGAAGGACCACGAGTTCCTGCTGCACGGCGGCGTCTTCACCGAGGACGTGATCGAAACTTGGGTGCATTACAAACGCACGCAGGAAGTGAATGCCGTACGCCTCCGGCCACACCCCTACGAATTTGCGCTGTACTACGATAGCTGAGCATTGTTGTCAGAGCGAATTTCGCGAAGGCAGCGGCCGTTCGGCCCGGTTTCCATAACCCCGTTCGTAGCGGGCGGTCTCGCTTTTTCCCGCTACGAAAACTCGAAATCCGCTCTAATGGTTCATTGCAGTTGAAAGTTGTCGTCAAAATTGAGTCCCAACGGGACGACAGAAGGTAGCCAGGGGTGGAGCGAAGCGGAACCCCTGGAATTCAGGACGGTTGTTACTTGGACCCCAACGGGGTTACCTCGATTTGGAA
>JBBRUN010000625.1:0-2845 GCA_038247765.1 Gemmatales bacterium
CCGTCGGCGAGGGCTTCGATCATCACGTACACATAGGCCGGGCCGGAACCGCTGAGGCCCGTCACGGCATCAAGCAGTTTCTCCGCGACGGGGAATACGACCCCGATGGCCGAAAAGAGTCGGGTCACGAGTTCGATGTCGGCCGCAGTCGCATTCGCGTTGGTTGCGAACGCACTGGCGCTCATACCGACTAAGGCCGGTGTGTTCGGCATTACCCGGACGATGCGGGTCGATTCCTTGAGGACTTCGGCGAGTTGCGCGAGCGTGATCCCGGCGGCGATGGAAACGACCAGATGATTCGGCGTGATCGCGGCGCGGATTTCCTTCAACAACCCCGGCATCATTTGCGGCTTCACCGCGAGCACGACGATCGAACTCGCTCCGACGACCGCACGGTTCGATTCGACCGTGCGGATATTGGTCGCGGCGGTGAAGGAGTCGCGGGCACCGGGGAACGGATCGCTGGCGGAGCATTGGGAAAGGTCGAGTAATCCCGCTGTGCTCCAACCATTCGCCAGGGCCGTGGCCATTTGCCCGGCACCGAGAAATCCAATCGCCAATGGTTCGGCCATGGTCGGCACCCGTGTGGAAACCAAACGATCATAGTACGACCCGGCACGGCACTTGCATTGAGTTTCTGCTCGCCGGGGAGTTCGGAGCAACGTCGCTCCACCCACCCGATTCTCAGATGAACAGGAGTTTTCACAATGTTGAGCAAAATGATGCGTACTGGTACTATCGCCGCGTTCCTGCTGACCGCGACCGTCGCTTCGGCGGCCGAACCGGTCCAAGTGTCGAGCAGTCAATTCCGGGCCAAGCAGGTTCTCGGCACAAAGATCATGATCACGGGCGACACCGCTGCCGTCGGCACCGTGGACGACCTCGTGTTCGACGACGCCGGCAACCTCGAGTACATCATCGTCGACAACGGTGGCAAACTGATGACCGTGCCGTGGGAAGCCGCCAAGTTCGACCTCGAAAAGAAGACGGCCTGGCTGTCCATCAACGCGGATCAATACAAAGTGATCCCGACGTACACGACGACGACCTACCCGAGCTTCTACACCCCGACGTACCGCACGGACACGTATAAATTCTACGGCCTAACCCCGCGCGAACTCCGCGTGATCAAACGCCGCTAGAGTCGAAATCAGTTCGGTAGAACTGTGACCGCGAGCTTGGGCTCGCGGTTTTTTTGCGTAGCCGCATCGAGTTAACCGATTGCCGAAATCGCAGTGCCCAGTTTGCGCCGAATGGGCCGCGCGCAAGTCCGTGGTGGGACTGGTCTGTTAAGCGACCCGGAAACGAGTTAAGCGTTTGGAAACGAGTTAACGCGAGGGTGTGGGGGATCTCGCTTAACTCGATTCGTTGGCATCACGGGCGAATTGCGGATATACCTTGCGGAACGAATCTCCCGCCGCGAGCTTGCCCATGTCCAGCCTTCCCCGCCCGCCGCGCACCGGTTGGGCCAGCCTCCGCGACTTATCTGGCTATCAGTGGTTCGTGCTCGCGATCTGCTGTGCGGCCTGGTCGATGGACTGCATGGATCAGCAACTTTTTGTGTTGGCCCGCCGCCCGGCGATGACCGAACTCGTTCCCAAAGTCGCGCCCGACGATGCCCGTCTGGAATCCTTCGGCAACAATTTGAAGGCCAAAGCCCGCGAGCAAAACAAACCGGAGCCGGGCGATGCGGCCATCCTCGGGGCGCTGCAATCGGCCGACATCGGCGACGCCGCGACTTATGCCACGTCGTTCTTCATGGTCGGCTGGGCCATCGGCGGCATTTGTTTCGGCATCATGGGCGATCGCGTCGGCCGGGTGAAGACGTTGATCCTTACGATCCTCTTGTACGCCATCTTCACCGGTCTCAGCGCCTTCTCCACCGGCCCACCCGACTTCTACGCGTATCGTTTGCTGACGGGCCTCGGCGTCGGTGGAGTCTTCGCCGCGGCCGTCACGCTCCTCGCCGAGACGATGCCGAACAATGCGCGGCCTTACACGCTGGGACTGTTCCAAGCTTCGTCCGTAACGGGCAACTGCACCGCCGCGCTGACCTCGATGGGACTCGGCAGTTTGAAGGCGGCCGGATCGCTCGACGGAATGACGCTGTTTTCCCAGCCGCTCAGTCCGTGGCGGATCATGTTTCTCTTGGGGATTCTGCCGGCTCTCTTGGTCGTCGTGATCCAATTGAAACTGAAGGAACCCGACAAGTGGCTCGCGTGGAAGGCCTCCGGTGTGAAGCAAGGCGGGCAGTACGGCATGCTTTTCAGCGACCCGCGCTGGCGCAAGAATGCCATCTTCGGTTTGTTGCTGGCGCTCGCCGGCGTCGTCGGCCTGTGGGGCATCGGCTTCTTCTCGCCCGACTTGCAGCAGTACGTAGCCGAGCCACAGTACAAGGCTGAGGCCGTGGAGAAAGGCTTGGCCACCGACGAGCAAGTGAAGCAGAACAAGTTGCCCGATGAAGCGAAGAAATATGTCGATGGCCAGAAGGCGTATTGGGCCGGAATCACGTCGCTCGTGCAGAACGCCGGTTCGTTCGTCGGTATTTTCGCGTTCAGTTTTGTAACGGCCCACATCGGCCGCAAACCGACGTTCGCGATCTTCTTCGTGCTCGCCGGGTTAGCAACGGCATCGGTGTTTTTGTTCCTCAAAACATGGGACGATATCTTTTGGATGATCCCGCTCATGGGCTTCTTCCAACTCGCTTTGTTCGGCGGATACGCGATCTACTTCCCCGAGTTGTTCCCCACAGCGCTCCGCAGCACCGGTACCAGCTTCTGCTACAACGTCGGTCGCTTGGTGGCCGCGGGCGGGCCGTTCGCGCTGGGGATGCTCACGAGCAACG
>JBBRUN010000626.1:0-2844 GCA_038247765.1 Gemmatales bacterium
ATTGTTCTTGAGCTTGGATTTCAACTTGTAGGCTGTGGCGGCGGGTTTGTCGCCGAACTCGATCCAGTAGCGGTCGGTGTTTCCCGGCTTGCTACCCCAACCGAAGGCGAAGGCTTGCTTGCTTTCGGGGCAATCGACGATGCCGATGAGCGGATGAGCCGGATCACTCCAAACTTCGGTTATCTCCAATCCGTCCTTGTCCTTCGGGTCGCATTTATACAAGCGCCCACCGGCCGTGAGAAGGTAATGCAAATCGCCGACGACGTAGGCATTGAACTGGCCTTTGAAACTGGCGGGGAGTTTCCCGGATTTCATGTTCCGATCCGGAATCGGAATTTTTTCGCCCGGCTTGGTCCACTTCGGCGGCCCCAACGGGGAGCTCGGCTCCACCGTGATCTGGAGGTTCCCATCGCGGGCGTGGAAAAGCATCACGTCGTTGATAGTCAGTGGCAGAACGTCGAAGATGGCCTCCTGAACAAAGTGATAATGGACCGTAGGTAAAAAGTCTTGTCGATAAGCATCGGGGAATCGCTCGCGCAGTTCTTCATCGGGGATGTCCGACTTGCGGTGCTTGGGGAAAAACAAGTTGCGCGCATCAGAATCAAACATGTCTATATAAAACGCCGGGCCGGAATTGGGGTCGTATTTCAATTTGTACATCGCTTGGCCGAAGGCGCTCGGTTCGAGACAGGGCATATCCACCATAGGGAAATACAAGTAACCGATCACATGTCCAATCACGCAGACATCGCCGAATACGGCCATGCGGCAGCGCCCAGAAACGATAGTAGGGTGTGCACAGACCATGGGCGCATCCGCAGGAGTGGACCATGTGCCGTTGCGAAAAATTCTGTCGTATTGAGGACGAGTGCGCCACAAATGCACATCGTAAGGAACGGCCGTGAAGAGTTGCGATCTCCAAGAAATGCCGTTGGCCAAGCCGTTCCACGGGCGGTGGTAGTCCGCGAACGGCGGGATCGCGGACAGAGCCACGGATAGGAATATCGCTGGGAACATCGCTGCGAATCCGAGGAGTTATTGTTCGGGTTGGGAGATTTCGACGAGATCGGTTACCAATTCACCGAACTGGGCGAGGAGTTGCTCCTTGGTTTTCGCCTTGCTGTCGTCGGCATATCCAAACGACTAAGAGCAAACAGAAAGCTACCGAGCCGGACAAGCATGATCACTCCCTGAGTTGCCCCACGAGACTGTGGAGGAATCGCTGGATTGTCAACGCACCGCTGGGTTGCGAGTTGGCGGACGGATCACTTGTCCAACCTTGTCGGCCGGATGGTGATGGTGACGGGTTGGCTGAGCACGGCACCATTAAAAGCATCTTTGTGAGTGGTGCCGCCTCCATGGATAGTCAAGTCCGCGCCCGTTTCAGCTTTGACGAGATCACGCAACTTGTCTGGGCAAAGGGTGTAACCGATTCTGAGTTCGTACTTGCCAGGGGGAAGTCGACCACAGCTCTCCCGGAAATGCAGAGGAATTTGGTGCGCGTAAACCGACTCGGTATGAATCAAGATCGGCTGCTGATCCGGTAAATGATCCCGTCTTTCTACGAGTTGAAGTTCCCAAGCCGCTGTGTACGTCATCGCCAGCGACTCCTCGCCAGCTTTCTTGGGAAGGCACTTCCAGAACGTGTGAAATAAGTGCGGGTCGAAGTGAGGTCCTCCGATCAGCAACTGGATGTGGGCATCACCACGGAATGCGGCCACCACCATGATGGTGTCGTCCTGATCGTACTCGGTACGATCCGTTTCGATGGTGAGCTTGAGCGTGGCCTTGCCGTCGTGCACTTTGTCGCGTTGGCAGGCAATTGACAACACGACAATGGCAAGAGCGAATACGCAGACGCGGTGCCGGACAGACATAATTATTCCCTCAATTGTAGTTCGTGATCTGGATGTGTATCGCTGAAAGTGGATGGCGGGCTAATGTAAATTCTGTCATCGTTCACGTCGTTAACCTTGACGAGGTGACCATTCGAGCTGTTATGGCCAAACCCTGTACGGTTCGGCCCGTCATGGCTATACATGATCGAATACGGATTCGGGTGCGGGAAGAATGTGTGCGGCAACCCCGCGGCATGTCCGAGCCCTTCATGTGCGAGAAGCGTATCGCGACTGGCTAGATAGAGATCGCGGTTAAAATAGGTCGTGTAAATCACACAGCTATTATTGGCGGTGTCAGTGTAAGAAGCGGGCGTATTAGAATTCGCAGCGTTCCGTACATATCGGTACTCTGAAGTGTTGTCGAGCAGAACGCCCATGGTTCCGGCCGCAAGGTCGGCTGCGGCGAAATAATAAAGGTTGCGAATGGTGGCTCGTCCCTCGGTTAAGTCTTGCTTGGGGGATCGTATACCGGCGCAACGCGCCGGTCAATAGCCGAGACGGAAGAATTTACTTGCGGAGCTCGTCCCAACCGACCCTATGGCGACTCGGGTGCACGAAGACGCCGCGCGTGCGGATGCGGTGAAGTTGTGGACCGCGCGATGCCCGAAATGATTCACTTCTTCAAATACTCGTCTTGGGTGGCTTCGAGGACTTCGTATTTGCGGAGCCATAGGAACTCGTCGGGCTTCGCGGAATTGTGGAACTCGAATTTCACGCGGCCCAGCGTCCGGCAATCGACGACGACGTCGATCGAGCGCCAATCGGCTTTCGGGTCGATTTTCAGCACGTCGGAGGCTTTGTCGTTATCCGGGCAGATGCGGATCGCCGCGCCGAATTTCTTGCCGGTGTAGAGCAATTCGCAGCGCAAGCGGCAGTAGCCCGTCGGACTCGTGAAAGTCGGAGCGAAGAGCATCGTGGTCGGCGGCCCTTCCGCATTGCGGACGCC
>JBBRUN010000627.1:0-2793 GCA_038247765.1 Gemmatales bacterium
GGAAGAACCTCGGGCCATGGGGGAGAGCGTCGATTGCCAGTGAACCATACGACAGGCAACGATGGAAGCGGAATCCGATGCGATTCCGACCGTCCGTCACCAGCCTTCCAACCAAGCCCGCGCCGAGGCGTCGCTCGGCATCCGCCAGTTGCCGCGCGGCGACACACTCACTACCCCCACCTTCGGGCTCGTCCGCCAGGCAACTGCATTTGAAGTGGTTCGCGAAGAACCGCCTCAAGAACACTCGCAACCACTTCCGCAATTCCTGATGCGTGTTCTCGGCGTGGGGAGTGTGCGTGTCCCCCTACATCGACCACAAGAAGCTCACGTTCCGCTTCGGTGGCCGCGACATGCGCCTGACCGACGTGCACGGCGAGTTGGTGAAGGCCGTGCTGGCGTAACCCGGCCGGAAATAATTCCCCGAATGCGTTAGCGTTGTGTAAGGGTGCGTCGCCGGGCGAACCTATATCTATCTGCCGGAGGACGTCGCTGCCGGCCACTGCATCCCTACTTGTTCGAGGAGTTTTCATGCCGTCCTTCTCTCGCTTTGTTCGATTCTCGGTGTTCTTCTCCACGTTCGCCTTCGGCCTTGGCTGTTCGAGCGTCACGGGGGCGGACAAAGCCCCCGCCGTCGGCGACGAAGCCAAAGACTTCGAGTTGGTCGCCCTCGGCGGCGAGACCGTCAAGCTCTCGAAACAGACCGAAAGTGGCCCGGTCGTGCTGGTCGTCCTCCGGGGCTACCCCGGCTACCAATGTCCGCTGTGCACCCGCCAAGTCGCTGAGTTCGTCGCCAAGGCGGACGACTTCAAAAAAGCGGGCGCGAAGTTGTTGTTCGTCTACCCCGGCCCCGCTACGAAGCTGAAAGAACACGCCGGCGAATTCGTGAAAGGCAAAGACTACCCCGACCATTTCCAGTTCGTCCTCGACCCGGACTACGTCTTCACCAACGCCTACCAACTCCGGTGGGACGCCAAGAACGAAACGGCCTACCCATCGACTTTCGTGCTCGACGGCAAACGCAAAATCACCTACTCCAAGGTCAGCAAAGGCCACGGGGACCGTTCCAAAGTCGACGACGTTCTGAAAGCCCTGCCCACCAAATAACGGGAGTCGTCGATGAGCGTCGAAACGATCCCGACAACGTGCGAATCGTGCCCGCGCCACCGGGCGGGGCAAGCCTTGATCGGCGTCGTCGGCTGGTTGATCGCCGCGTTCGCGGCGGTGTCGGTATCGATCATTCCCTACGATTTCGAAGAATCGATCTGCGGCGTGTGGGGCTGCTTTCCGCCGATCCAGGCTTTGGTGTCGATCCACCTGCTTTGGTTCGTGGTGCTCGCCGCCGGATTCTGGGGGCTCCGGCGTGCATGCCCCCGGCTCGTCCGTCCGGTCGGGTTCATCGTCGCCGCATTCGCTTCCGTCGCCATCAGCCTCATGATCGCCGATGATCTGCCCCATTGGCTCGAATACCTTCCGGCGGGCGATCGCCACGTGTGGCCGAAGCGCGTCGGTTATCTCCTCGCGACCCATACCGACGTTCCCATGGTGCAATCGTGGATTGCCGGGATCTCGGCCGTGATTGTTGGCCGCCGCGTTCGCGGCTGCCGTGGCCCAGGAATTCCATCATGAATCGGTTCTGGTTTCTCGCGGTGGCCGCGCTCATCGGCGCCGTCGGCATTGCAGTGTGGCTTTCAATCGACCGGGGCATCGACGCGGCGGAGAAAGAGCCGGCCGCACCGGAGTTCACCGGTGTCACGGATTGGCTCAACACCAAGCCGTTGAAACTGGCCGACCAAAAAGGCAAAGTGGTGGTGGTTCACTTTTGGACCAACGGCTGCATCAATTGCGTCCACAACTATCCGCACTACAAGGCCTGGCAAGACAAATACAAGGACGAGAAGAACTACCTCATGGTCGGCATCCACACGCCGGAGTTCGATGCCGAGAAGAAAGTCGACCGCATCAAAGAGCGGATGGAAAAGAACAAACTGACCTTCGCCGTGGCGGTGGACAACGACCAAAAGAACTGGAATGCCTGGGGCAACCGCTATTGGCCGGCAATTTACCTCGTGGACAAATCGGGCAAGATCCGCGAGCGCTGGGAAGGCGAACTCGGCGACAAGGGCTACGAGCAATTCACCGAAAAGATCGACGCCCTGTTGAAGGAAGACGGCCCGAAAGGCAAATGATCAGCGTGTGTCACCACCCGTCCAGCCACGCCTGTGCCGAGGCGTCGCTGGGCATTCGCCAGTCGCCGCGGGGGGAGACGCTGACCGAGCCGACCTTCGGGCCATCCGGCAGGCAACTGCGTTTGAATTGATTCGCCACAAAGCGAGTGAGAAAGATCCGCAGCCACTTCCTCAATTCCACGGCACTGTACTCGGAGTGAAACTTCGCGTGGCCCGCCAGGAACAAAATCTTCTCGGGCGGCGCGGCCCACCGCAAGAACTGGTACAGGAAGAAATCGACCAACTCATACGGCCCGGTCGTGGCCTCCGTGGCTTGCAACGCTTCCCCCTCCGCCGTGGTCGGCAGCAACTCAGGGGAAATGGCCGTGGCGACGATGTCGCGCAGCGTCGCCTGGGCATCGCCGGCGAACTCGTTCTCCGCGGCCCAACTCACCAGAAACTTCACCAGCGTCTTGGGGATGCTGATGTTCGGGTTGTACATGCTCATGTGGTCGGCGTTGTAGGTGCACCAGCCGAGGGCGAGTTCGGAGACGTCGCCGGTGCCGATCACGAACGCCGTGTTCATCAGCAGGTTCGTCCGCACTCGGGCCTGCACGTTCTCGAAGAC
>JBBRUN010000628.1:0-2787 GCA_038247765.1 Gemmatales bacterium
AAGTGTTCAACGGCCGCAGCGCGAAGGCCAAAGCGCCGAGCGGCGGTTGGCCGCAGTTCGGCTCCGTCGCGGCGAAGGTGCTTCCCGTCACCGACCCCGCGATTCCGTCGTTCATTAGCCTCTGCTACCCCTGCACCCACGGACCGTACAACGAGCCGGGCCCCGGGTTCCTCGGTACTTCGATGTCCCCATTCCGGCCGACCGGCCCCGCCCGCGACGACATGATCCTGCGAGGCCTATCGGTCGATCGACTCAACGACCGAAAGTCGCTGTTGCGCTCGTTCGACGATATCCGCCGCGATACCGACTCGAACGGCGCGCTGAAGGGGATGGACGCGTTCACCGAACAGGCCTTCGGATTACTGACATCGTCGCGGCTCGCGGAAGCGCTCGACACGTCGAAGGAAGACCCGCGGACCATCGACCGCTACGGTACCGGCGATCCGAAAATCTCCATCGATGCGAACGGTGCCCCGCGCGTCCCGCAGAGCATGCTGATGGCCCGCCGGTTGATCGAAGCCGGGGCCCGCGTGGTCACCCTGAACTACAGTAAGTGGGATTGGCACGGCGGCCGCAACGCCGAGGGACGGGCCGACAATTCGATCTTCACCCGCGAAGCGGAAGACTTCCCGATCTTTGATAAATGCGTCAGTGCCCTCGTCGAAGACTTGCACGAACGCGGTTTGGCCGGCGATTGCACCGTGGTCGTGATGGGTGAATTTGGGCGGACGCCGAAGATCAGCGCCCAAGTCGGCCGCGATCACTGGCCGCAGGTCAATTGCGCCCTGCTCGCCGGCGGCGGGATGCCGGCGGGTCAGGTCATCGGCACGACTGACCGCATCGGCGGCGAAGCCGCATCGCGGCCGGTCACTTTCGGCGAACTGTACGCCTCGATCTACCGGAACTTGGGCATCGACACGGCCCGCACCACGGTGAACGATTTGGAAGGCCGCCCGCAATTCCTCGTGGACGACAACGCCCAGCCGTTGAAAGAATTGAAGTAATTCAGCGCCCAGACGGTTCCGCAAACCCGTTAGGGTCAATGCCGCCAGACGAGGTAGGTATTTCACCCCGCAGGCTGCGCTGAGAAAAAATCATTGCCATCCAGCCCTCCAGCAAACTGGATGTTCGCTTTCCTCTGTAGAGTCAATAGGGACATTCCGAAAAGTGGAAGATCAGATGGGGATGCTCCTGCCTAATGAAGGCGAGTCAATGAGCCGTGGGCGAACGGCGACTGCGACGCCACCGACGGACTTGGAGCCCGAACAAGCCGAGGGTCAGCAAACCGAAGGCGCCGACCGCGATGGCGAACTGTAGCGGATCGACGATCGCGAACAAGCCTTTCTGAGTCTCGTCCGGTACCGGCGTCATCGGGATCGCGAAGTCGTCGTTGCTCGGCGACTTCGGCATCGCCCGGAACAACGCTTCGGCCCGCTTGTGTTGGTCGCGGAACTTCGACCACGTCAGTTTGCGGTCGCGGCATTGTTCGAGAATGTCGAAGGCTTCGGCGGCTTGTCCATTTTCCAAGTAAAGTGCACCGAGCAGCCAGAGCAAGTTCGCATCCAGCGGCGACCAGAGGACCATCTGCTGCGCGACGGCCACGGCATCCGCAGGTCTCTCTTTGGCGAAAAGCGGGGGCACGTCCGGCTCGGCCGGTCGGGTCGCGGGGTTCGCATCGCGTTGGGCCGACAGCAGCCACGCCCGCGTGTAAGTTTTGTCGATCTTTAACATCCACTTCAACTGCTCGGGTTTCGTCCCGGCGAGTTCCGTCGGCGGTTCGCCGTCGAGTACCGCATCGGCGTTGCGTTTGAGTGCCAAATCCCAATCGCCGAGCGCGGCGTGCGCCATCGACAAATGGGCGAGCAAGCGGTAGTCGAGGGTTCGATCTTGCAGGGTCGGTTTCAAAAATTCGATGACATCGTGCGGGCGTCCGAGGCGGAGTAGGTCGGCACTCAGGCCGACCATCGCGGCGCGGCTCGGCGTGCCTTTCAAATCGGTGAGAATCCGCTGCCGGAGGAAGCCTTTGAAGTTCAGCCGGGTCGTGCTGCCGGGTTGGAACTCGGGCGTCGTGGCTTGCAGCGCTTCGACGCGGTCGTTCAAGAACAGCTTGTAAACGTTGAGCGGAAGCGGCTTTGCGGTGCCGTCCGGGTTCATTTCGAAGGGGCACGGTTCATTCTGGCTAAAGATGCCGGCGGAAGCCATCGGGGAAATGGCGAGCATCGCGACGAGTGCGAGGATTCTCATTCCGCGATCTCCCTGTCGTCGAGCCAATCGGCGATCTCGGCGGTGACATCGTGGCCACCGCAATAGTTCGCCCAGAGCGACTGCAACGTAGCGAGCGGTCCCCACGGCAGCGCCCACGGGCCGAGTAGCACCGTGGCGAGCATGTATGGGATGCCCCGCCCGTAGAGGCCGTCGGGGGTGTGCACCAAGTGAACCTTCGACTGAAAATGCAGGGTGAACAGCAAGCACGACACGGCGTACTCGTAGCGGACGCACCGCGCCCCGGCCATCAGGGCCGCACGGAGTTCGTCGGCCGAGAGTTCGTTCCGCCAGCGGAGTGCAACGTTCGCCATGGGGATCGGTTTACTTCACTACGCCCTTGACGCGATCGAGCCGGATCTTCACCGTGCCCAGCTCGGCGTTTGCGGCGTCGACGGTCGGTTTCATGGCGTTGAACTCCGTCTGCGCGGCAGTGACCGCCGCCGTCGCCGGGGCGATGGCCGCTTGCGCCGCCACCAGCATCGGTTGCAAAGCCGCCGGCTTCGGGGCGGCGGCGACTTGCGC
>JBBRUN010000629.1:0-2776 GCA_038247765.1 Gemmatales bacterium
AAGAAATCGAAGCCCGTCGTCGAACTCGACGACGAGGACGACGACCGGCCGAAACGGAAGTCGGCCCAAAAGAAAGGTGGCAGCAAGAAGATTCTGTTGATCCTCGGCGGGATCGCCTTCGTGTTGCTGGCAGGTTGCGGTGGTGTTGCGGCGTATCTCTACATCCGAGCCGACGAGGCCGTCGCCGACTTCAAGTCGCAATTGACGACGCCGACCGACACGACTCCGAAGACGAATAACCAAAACCCACCGCCGGCGGATCTGCGGTCCAACGCCTCCACCGTGCTCCGCGTCGATACCTACGACGTAGTCGTCTCGCGCCGCTTGGGCCTCGGCCAAGATTGTCGCATCGAAGACCTGCGAGACCTCGTGAAGACGTTCAAAGATCCCAACGGGGCCGACACAGCCCTGTTCGAGTCGATCCTCGATCAATACGCCCCGTGGGTCGCCCAAGGCTGCGCGAAAATGTACACGTCGCCGGATTTGAAAACCCGCGTCCTGATCGTCTTCGGCGATTCGAATTTCACACTGGCCAACAACCCGGCCCTTCGTGTGAAAGGTTTGATAATCATCGGGACCGGCGGCACGCGGACGACCTACTCCGAGCCGTTGGCCGTCACCCGCGATTTGGAATCCGACAACGACGCGGTTCGGTTGAAGTTAAAGCGCTGGCTGAACCTGAAGCCGGAGCCGACGGGCGAGCCGATCCCCGTGCCCGGCGATGGCACGAAGTTCAAAGCCGAGGACTTGGCGGCCGAAGTGATCAAGGACCGGGCCGCCGCCGCGAAGAAGTACGCTGGCAAGACGCTCGAAGTGACCGGCGAAGTCGTTTTGAAATCGGCCACGGGCTCTTCGGTGTTTTTGAAAGGCGGCACGGACGAAGTCACGATGAAGGCTTTGCTCGTCGCCTTCTCGATGAAGGCCGACGAACGAGCGGCCGCGCTGAAGTGCCAACTCGGCGACACCGTCACGGTGACGGGTGTATTCCCGGCGAGCTTGTCGGCCAACGCCACGACGATCCCTTGCCGCGAGGGGGCGATGAAGAAGTGAACGGCGGAAGCCACGGATTGCTCACTTGCCCGACGGCCTCCCTGGTGTAAGATTGCAGTTGAACCGGCACCCGTAGCTCAATTGGATAGAGCATCTGCCTCCGGCGCAGAAGGTTATAGGTTCAACTCCTATCGGGTGCAGTCCTTTCTCCGAGCCATCGACCATGACGCTCCCCACACGCATCCTCGGGCGCACGGGCGCATCGGTCTCCCACCTTTGCTTCGGCGGTTGGCACTTCGCCCAGCCGGAAAACACCGACGACGCGGCAATACGAATGGTGCAGCGGGCGGCCGACGAAGGCTTCACCTTCTTCGACAACGCCTGGGACTACCACATGGGCCGCAGCGAAGAGCTGATGGGCCAAGCGCTCGCCGAAGGTGGGCGGCGCCAGAAAGCGTTCCTGATGACCAAGAATTGCGCCCGCGACGCGGCCGGGACCAAGCAGCACCTCGAAGATTCGCTGAAGCGCTTGCGGACCGACTACCTCGACCTCTGGCAGTTCCACGAGATCAACTACGACAACGATCCGGATTGGATCGTCGAACGCGGGGCACTCGCGGCGGCGCTCCAAGCCCAGAAAGCCGGGAAGGTGCGCTTCATCGGGTTCACCGGGCACAAGTCGCCGCACATCTTCCTGAAGATGCTGC
The DNA here is from genome assembly GCA_038247765.1 of Gemmatales bacterium. Lineage (GTDB taxonomy): Bacteria > Planctomycetota > Planctomycetia > Gemmatales > Gemmataceae > JALHQU01. Next base: position 1,698 of record JBBRUN010000629.1, read on the forward strand.
CGCTGCACGAGTGGGACACCGTGCAATTGCCTATCAACGTCTGCGATACCTGGTACCGCAGCAGCATCCGCGAAGTGCTGCCGAAACTGGCCGAGCGGAACATCGGCGCCATCGGCATGAAGAGCTTGGGCGGCGGCAACATCAGCGCCGGCGGCGTCATGATCGGCGGCGGCGTCTGCAGCGTCACCGAAGCGCGGCGCTACGCCCTCAGCCAACCGATCGCGTCCCTCGTCGTCGGCATCGATTCCGAGAAGGTGCTCGATCAAGATTTGGAGCTCGGCCGGAACTTCGTACCGATGACGGCGAAAGAAATGGCGGATCTAGAGAATCGCGTCAAGCCGGTCGCGACAGATGGCCGCTTCGAACCGCACAAGAGCACCCAGAACTACGACGGCCCCTACCACCGCGAACAGCACGGCTTCGCGGTGTGAGGTCAGACACCGATCCGCGCGACCGCCTCCGCAATCGACGGCACGACCGCTTCCAAATTGAGGGACGCATCGGATCCGGTGATCCCCGTTGCCCGGCCGTAGCCTGTTTGCACCAAGATGGTCCGGCACCCGGCTGCGGCGCCCGCTCGAAGATCCGTCAGGCGGTCGCCGACCATCCAAGATTTCGACAGGTCGATAATCAGTTCATTCGCCGCCGCCAACAGCATCCCCGGCTTCGGTTTGCGACACTCGCAATCGATGCGAAAGCTGCCGAGGCCTTCCGTCGGATGATGCGGGCAGTAATAGAAGGCGTCGATGACCGCACCGGCTTCTTCAAGCAATTTCGCCGAGATGACGCGATGGACTTCAGGAAGTACCGCCTCCGGGAAACGACCCCGAGCGACACCCGATTGATTTGACACGACCACGACCTTCCAGCCCGCATCGTTCGCTCGTCGCACGGCCGCGGCGGCCCCTGAGATCAATCGCACTTGCTCCGGGCGGGCGAGGTATTCGACCTCTTCGATCAGCACGCCATCGCGATCCAAAAACAGAGCCGTGGGGGGTGCCCGCCGGGGGGGGGGGGGGGCCGGGGGAGGGTGAGGTGAAGGAGGCCCGCCGCACGGCCCCGGGGGCGGGGGCGGGAGG
>JBBRUN010000630.1:0-2754 GCA_038247765.1 Gemmatales bacterium
CGGGCCGCTCACGACCAAAAACGCGCCGGCCCGGAGCGTGACTCAGCCGAACGCCGTCGTGACTTCGCCGAAGGACATCGTGGCGATGCCGGCGTTCGAAGACGCCCCGCCACCGCCGGTGCCGACGCGCAGCGTGACTGTCGGCGATGTGACGCCGAGCGGCGCCCACGATGCCGCGAAGAAACTGATGCTGGAACTCGACCAAGACCGCAAAGCGACGGATGCCATGCCGAACTACGCGGAAGTGTCCCGCGTGCCGCGCAACGGCCGCTGATTGTTTCGTAGGGCGGGTGGCGTCTGCGGAACCCGCAGTTCTTAAACGATGGCACGGCGGATTTCGAAGACGCCACCCGCCCTACGAAATTCCCCACTTCCGGTTACAATTCTCTCGGTGCGATCCGCCCCGAGAGACTGCCCATGTTGCGATTGCGTTTCCCCCTTCTTTTGCTCACGTTCGGAGTCGGTATGGTGCCCGCGCGTTCGGACGAAGGCATGTGGCTGTTCAACGATCCGCCGAAAAAGCACCTCAAGGACACTTATCAATTCGACCTGACCCCCGAGTGGCTCGACCGGGCCATGAAGGCGAACGTGCGCTTCAACAGCGGCGGCAGTGGGGGGTTCGTCTCGCCCGATGGCCTCGTCGTGACGAACCACCACATCGCGGCCGATGCCCTGCAGAAGCTCAGCACGAAGGAGCGCGACCTCTACCGCGACGGCTTCTACGCCAAGGAGCGCAAGGATGAATCGAAGTGCCCCGACCTAGAACTCAACGTGCTGCAATCGATCGAAGACGTCACGGAGCGCGTAACCAAAGCGGTGACGAGCGAAATGCTCCCGCCCGAAGCCGCGGTCAAACGCCGGGCGGTGATGTCCGAAATCGAAAAAGAATCGACCGCGAAGACGGGCCTGCGCTCGGACATCGTCACGCTGTATCAGGGTGGCGCGTACCACCTCTACCGCTACAAGAAGTACACCGATGTCCGGTTGGTGTTCGCGCCGGAAGCGGGCATCGCCGGTTTCGGCGGGGATGTCGATAACTTCGAGTACCCCCGTCACGGGCTCGACGTCGCTTTCTTCCGAGTCTACGAGAACGACAAACCGATTGTCAGCAAAGATCACTTCAAATGGAGCCCGACCGGCCCGGCGGGTAACGACCTCGCGTTCGTCACCGGACACCCCGGCACCACGAACCGCCTCGAAACCTTGGCGAAATTGAAGCACCGTCGGGATTCCACGCTGCCGTACACGCTGAATCGCCTGCGTTTGATGGAAGCGGCCCTGACCCAATTCGGCGACCAAGGCCCGGAACAACGCCGCCAAGCGGGGGGCGATTTGCACCGCGTCGCCAACGCCCGGAAGGCATTCAGCGGGCAATTGCAAGGCTTGCTCGACCCGGCGATTCTGAAACAGAAGCAAGTGGCGGAATCGGTACTCGAATCGACGCGGCCGACGCGGTCACAAGAAACAGGAATAGAGGGACCGTGGAACGCGATTGCCCGCGTCCAAAAAGAATTCGAGCAATTCGAGTATCCATTTTCGTTGTTGGAAACCGGCCATGGATTCGCCAGCGAACTTTTCACCATCGCCCGGCACTCGGTGCGGATGTCCGAAGAGCTGCCGAAGAAGTCGGCCGAACGACTCCGCGAGTACCGCGATAGCAACCTCGATTCGCTGAAGTTCCAGCTGCTCAGCCCAGCCCCGTTGTACGCCGACCTCGAGCGCACGAAGTTGCAAGCTTCGCTGACATTCCTCGCCGAGACCCTGGGTGGCGAACATCCGTTAGTTGTGTCGGCACTCGCCGGGAAGAACCCGGCCAAGCGGGCCGAGGAACTCGTTGCGACGTGCAAACTCGCTGATGTCGCGGAGCGGAAAGCCCTGCTCGACGGCGGCGCGAAAGCGATCGCGGCGAGCCGGGACCCAATGATTCTGTTGTCCAAGGCTATGGACGCCGAGAGCCGGGCACTCCGCAAACGCTACGAAAACGAAGTCGAAGAAATCGAGCGACAAGCGTACGGAGAGATCGCCAAACTTCGCTTCGCTAAGCTCGGCAACACCGTCGCCCCCGATGCGACCTTCACCCTGCGCGTCGCCTTCGGTACCGTCAAGGGCTACGAGGTCGATGGCAAGAAACTCCCGTTCCACACGACCTTCGCCAGTGCCTTCGACCGCGCCGATGTCATGAAAAACCGCGAGCCGTTCGACCTGCCGAATCGCTGGATCGATGGCAAAGACAAGATCGAACTGCAAACGCCGTTCAATTTTGTGAGCACCGCAGACACCATCGGCGGTAACAGCGGTAGCCCGGTATTGAATCGATCCGGCGAACTCGTCGGCATCAACTTCGACCGCAACCGCCACGGCTTGGTGCGGAACTTCGTCTACACCGAGGTGCAAGCCCGGCACGTCGCCGTGCATTCGAAGGCCGTGCTGGAAGCCTTGCGGAAACTGTACGCTGCCGAGAACTTGGCCGACGAGTTGACCGCGAAATAGCCGGCCATTGGCATCAGCGTTTTTGGGTCATCGTCACGCTGCCGCGGGCGAGACTCGCGGGGTTGGCGACGTTGCGGCGGAGAACATCTTCGAGCGTCGCGGTGGCGGCGATGCAGTCGAGCACTTCTTGCGTGAAGGTCTTGGCGTTGAAGACGTGTTGGGACAGCAGCGGGTTCGTGAAGGCTTGCGAAAAGGCATCGATCGCGACGAACCGGCCGATGAGGGCCATGATCGCCGCGTTCGGCCTCGGTCTCTCTGCGAACA
>JBBRUN010000631.1:0-2753 GCA_038247765.1 Gemmatales bacterium
ACCGACTTTCGCTTTCAGTTTCAGTCATTCTCCGCACCCCCCCTGCCGAAAGCAGCGAAAGCAGCGAAAGCAGCGAAAGCAGCGAAAGCAGCGAAAGCAGCGAAAGCAGCGAAAGCAGCGAAAGCAGCGAAAGCAGCGAAAGCTAATATGAGCTGTTTTCGCAGGTCGCGCTCGGCGTGACGCCGGTGAGAATCCGGTACGGGAATGGCGTCACGCCGAGGGCGACCTACGAAAACCTTCAAGAATCGTTGCTACACCCAACGCGAATAACACGGTTGCCCGATCCGATTTCGCCGCCGTAACTTGCCGCGTCACCCTTCGCTTTTCTTCGCCATCGGCTTCGCGACCGCATCCCCGCAGACTTGGTAGCGGAAATTGCCGATGATCAATTCGTCCCCCGGCACGATCTTCCCTTCGTTCACGCGCACCCCGTTGATCTTCACGCCGTTGGTGCTGCCCAAATCGCGGATGACGAGGTAGTCCTCGACTTGGGCCAGGCAGCAGTGCCGGCGCGACACCTTCTTCGAGTTCAATTGCACGTCGCATTCTTGGTGGCGGCCGAAGAGCAGGATCGGCTTGTCGAGCAAGATGCTCGGGCCGTCGGCGAGGGAGAGCAGATGGACGGGCATGGTCGGGCGCCCTCGGGGCCGGTGAAATGCGATGGCGGTGTTATAGCACAAGTCGCCGACGTGTTCCCAATCGATAGTTTATCTTGGAATCGCGCCCGCGCTCTCGAGGGATTCTCCGTGTCGGCCTTGGCCTTTCAACGCTGCATTCACCCGCGCTGCGCGGCCACCGTCGACCTCGGGGATACGTCGTTCCAATGCCCCAAATGCGGCGGCTTGCTCGATGTCGCCTACGATTGGAACCGCGTGCCGGTGCCGAAGTCGCTCAAGCATTTCGAAGCCAAATGGGCCAACCGGAACGACCCGCTCGATTTCTCCGGCGTCTGGCGCTTCCGCGAACTCTTCCCGTTCGCCGAAGATTCGAAAATCTTGACCATCGGTGAAGGGCAGACCCTGTGCCAGAAGGCCGACGCCGTCGGCAAGTACGCCGGGATGAAGCCGGGCTGCCTCTATTTGCAATACGAGGGGATGAACCCGAGTGGCAGCTTCAAAGATAACGGCATGACCGCCGCCTTCACGCACGCGCTGTCGGTCGGCGCCCGCCGCGCGGCCTGCGCCAGCACCGGCAACACGAGCGCCAGCCTCGCGATCTACTGCGCTGCTTCGCAGGGAATGCGGGCCGTGATTTTCATCGGCTCGGGGAAGATCAGCTACGGGAAGCTGTCGCAAGCTCTCGAGCACGGAGCACTTACCCTACAAATCGCCGGGGACTTCGACGACGCCCTGCGGCGCGTGCAGGAAGTCTCGAAGCAACTCGGCATCTACCTTGTCAACAGCATCAACCCCTTCCGTTTAGAGGGGCAGAAATCGATCATGTTCCGCATGCTCGAAGCGCTGAATTGGGAAGTGCCCGATTGGGTCGTCGTCCCCGGCGGCAACCTCGGCAACACCTCCGCCTTCGGCAACGCCTTCATACTATTGATCGAGCTCGGGCTGATTTCCAAGGCTCCGCGGATCGCGGTGATCAACGCCTCCGGGGCCGACACCTTCTACCAACTCTACGAAAAGAACGGCGTCCGCTGGAACGGCGGCGCACCCGACGACCGCAAGATCGGCGTCTATATGAAGTACTTGGACGACGCCGACAAACGGGCCGATACCCTGGCGAGCGCCATCGAGATCAACCGGCCGGTGAATTTGCCGAAGGCTCTTCGGGCGCTCGAACGCTGCGGCGGAGTCGTGCGGGAAGTGACCGACGGCGAAATGCTCGATGCCAAAGCCAAAATCGGTGCCGGCGGTCTCGGCTGCGAACCGGCGAGCGCCACCACCGTGGCAGGGGTACTGAAGCTTGTGCGCGAGGGGGTCATCGACCCCGGCGAACGCGTCGTCTGCATCCTCACGGCCCACTTGCTGAAGGATCCGACCGCCACGGTCGCCTACCACAGCAGCGATCCGAAGATGTTCGAAGAAATCCTCGGCAAACGCGGCGTCCGCCGGGCGAGCTTCGCCAACAAAGCCGTCCAAGTGCCGAACCAGTTGGACGCTATCGTGCAAGCGATCGAAGTGTACGCGGGATAGAATGAGTGGATAAGGAGGGCCGAGCCATGCCAATGACCATCGAAGTGACCGACTTGCCGGGTCGGTTGAAAGAGCTGCTGCAAATCGTGGAAACGGGAACCGAGGTTCTCCTCCGCGATGGCGACTCCACGGCGAAGCTGACGACGGCACGACCGACGCGGCAACCGCACGAACCTCGGATTCCGGATTTGCACGCCGGAGAAGTGTACATGTCCCCGGATTTTCATGATCCATTACCGGATGATTTTTGGGAAGGCCCGGTGTTCCCGTGAAACTCCTTGTGGATACCCACGTAGTGATTTGGTTTTCGACCGATCACAAAAAGTTACCGTTCAAGGTGTACCACGCGTTGAACGATCCGGCCAACGAGGTGCTATTGAGCCACATTTGTATCTTGGAAATGGAAATCAAAGTGCAAATTGGCAAGCTGAAGTTGCCCAAAACGATCGACCAAATCGTGTCGGATCAATTGCAAATCAACGGGATGCGCGAACTACCCCAGTCGTTGGATCACATCCGCGGCCTCAGGGCTTTGCCACTGATTCACCGCGACCCATTCGATCGACTGTTGATTTCGCAAGCGAATCACGAACAAGCTTTCTTCGTGAC
>JBBRUN010000632.1:0-2750 GCA_038247765.1 Gemmatales bacterium
GGGCTCTCGCTGGCGAAACAATGGGCCGAGCTATTCGGGGGGTCGCTGAGCTACCGCCCCGCCGCCGGCGGCACGGGGGCCTGCTTCCGGTTGGAATTGGCGGCGAAGTGAACGTCAGAGCTCGAACATTTCCCGCAGCACTTCGAGGACAGTTGTCGCAGTCGCTTTGTCGATGCGCCCCAAACGCTTGACCAGCCGGATGCGATCGACGGTTCGGAGTTGATCGAGAACGATCTGGCCGACCTTCCCTTGAAATCGGCAAGGTACACGCGAGGGATACGATCGGCCCTTCGTGGTCATCGGCGCCACGATCAGCGTGCGCAATTTCAGATTCATCTCGTCCGGGGATACGACGAGGCAGGGTCGCGTCTTTTGGATCTCGCTGCCGATGGTCGGATCGAGATTGACCAAGTACACTTCGAGGCGGAGGATCACCATTCCCATTCGCTCTCGTCCCACTCGGTCGGAAGGGGAATATCGACGTCGAGCAGGGCATCATCGCCCCTGCGGGCCATTTCTTCAAATGCTTCGGCCCATCCCGCACGTGGCTTGGCGATCGGGCGGATCATCAACGTCCCATTCTCGGCGCTCAGTTCCACGTCGCCTGCGAGTCCCGTCAGTTCCAAGAGCGGCTTGGGTATGCGAATACCGTGCGAATTGCCGATGCGGATGATGCGAGTCTTCATGGGAACTCCGAGTGTGACTACATTGTAGCTACCGCACGGGACCCGGTCAACTTCACAACCGCGAACTGTACTTCTTCTTCGTCTTGCCGTAGACGGCTTTCTTCTCGGGTTCCGGTTCCACCGGCGCCTCCGGCCGGTCTTGGCCCACGGTCGAAGCGAGCTTCGGCGTGTCGTAGCGCTTGCGGGGTGTGTAGGCTTCGAAGCCTTCGATGCGATCCTCTTCGATGAGCCGGTTGATCATGTTCTCGATTTGTGTCAGTTGATCGCCTTCTTCCGGCTCGACGAAGGCGATGGCGACGCCGTCCCGGCCGATGCGGCCCGTGCGGCCGATGCGGTGGACGTAGTTTTCCAAGTCGTTGGGCATGTCGTAGTTGATGACGTGCGAAATGCCGGTGACGTCGATGCCCCGGCTGGCCACGTCGGTGGCGATCAGGAACTTCACCCGGCCGGTGCGGAAGGCCGCCATGATCTTTTCGCGCAGGGTCTGCGTCAGGTCCCCGTGGATGGCGTAGGTGCCGGGGACGAGCGGCTTCATCTTCTTCAGCAGGTTGTCGGCCCAGCGCTTGCGCTCGACGAAGATGATGCATTGCCGGGGTTGTTCCCGAGCGATCACCTTCAGCAGCAGGTCGAACTTCCGATCCTTCTCGACGGTGATGTACGTCTGGCGGATCTTGTCGACCGTCAGCGTCTTGGGCGACAGGTTCAGGTGGAGCGGGTTCACCATGTAGCGGTCGACGAGCTTCTTGATGCTGTCGGGAACCGTGGCGCTCATCAGCAGCGTCTGGCGCTGTTCGGGGCAGCGGCGGAGGATCTTTTCGATATCGGGGCGGAAGCCGATATCGAGCATCCGGTCGGCCTCGTCGAGCACGACGTACTTCACGTGTTCGAGGGTCAGCGATCCGCGGCGCAAGTGGTCGATGATGCGGCCGGGGGTGCCGACGACGAGGTCGCAGCCGGCGGCGAAGCCGGAAAGTTGCTTCTGCATGCCGGTACCGCCGTACGCGGCGATGGTGCGGAAGTGTTTGCTGGGGGCGAGTTTTTCGGCTTCGCGGGCCACTTGGAGGGCGAGTTCGCGCGTCGGCAGCATCACGAGGCCGATGGGGCCTTTGGTTTTGTGCGGCCGCCAGCGGTTAAGGAACGGCACCAAGAACGCGCAGGTCTTGCCGGTGCCGGTCTGGGCTTGGCCGATGACGTCTTTGCCGCGCATGGCGGCGGGAATGACGGCGCTTTGGACGGGCGTGCAGAATTCGTAACCGGCGTGTTCGAGGGCGCCCATCAGCGGTTTGATGAGGTTCATGTCCCGATACGGGATACCGCCGGCGAGCGGGTTACTCTCCGCTTCGGACTCATCATCGGGGATAGGCGCGGGGGCTTCGGGCGGCGAGGCGAAGTGCGGGCGGGGTTCGTCCGATTCCGAGACTGGGGACTCCATCGTTTCCTTTTGCGTGTGCTGGTCGGGGACAGAAGTGTTCGATCCCGAGGTTTCTGCTAGTACCAAGATACCCGTCGACCGGTGATTGTCCAGTGCCGGGGCGATTCGGCCGGCGAATCTTCAGCCCGCGCCGCATCCCGCATTGCGATTGGTGGGGTCGGGCAACACTGGTGTCGAGTGCGATCACCCCCGCCCCTCGGGACCGCAGATATAAATGGTCTCGCGGCTATCATCGACTCGGAATCCGGGCGGGTATCGGTGCGACCGCTTCCTTGCCAACTCGATCAACTCTTCCATCGCCGCGTCCAACGCGGCGCCCGCCAGTGGGAGTTGCGGTTCGGGTTTCGCTGGTGCCAACAGTGCCAACACTTACTGCTCGACCGACAATTGCCGCGCGGCCGCTTGGGCACTCAACTCGGCGCTAGTTTCGTCGGGGATGGTCAGGTGGACCATGGGTGTGTCTTCGGAATCCGGCTACCCAGCGATTGGGAATTCTACGCGGGTAGCGAATTCGGTACAATTTAGTTGGAACAGCAACGCGTATGCCCACAATGGCCATCGCGGAACCGCGACCGAGCTTGGACGAGATCGCCCGCGGCCAAGTGGCTTAGAACGCTCCGCACGACCGCCCC
>JBBRUN010000633.1:0-2746 GCA_038247765.1 Gemmatales bacterium
CGGCCGCTGTTCGCCGTAGCCGGCGCCGGGGCCGGGGTTGTGGAACCGGAATTGTAATTCGGCGTGTAGGTCTGCGGCGGATAGTTCGGCGTCGGCTCGGGCGTGTACGGTTGGCCCGGATTCATTCCGGGGGGCGGTACCATTCCGATGGGGGTGTTGCCCATTCCCGGTGTCATCGTCCCGCCGCTGCCGGTCGGTTTGTCGCCGCTGCCGCTGCCGTTGATCAGGCGAACGCCGCAATGCTGGCAAGTCGATGGTGGGAAATTGCCGCGCCCCACTTCTTTGCGGCATTTCTCGCAACTCCAGACCCGTTCGAAACTCGGTCCGGTCGGGAAGTTCGTCGTGGGTGGCTGTGGGATGGTCGGGATGGTCGGGAAGTTCGTCGCCGGGGGACGGCCCGCGAAGTTGCCGTTGCCCGTGATTCCACCTTGGGCACCGGCGCCGCTGGCCGGGAACGTGCCGCCCTGTTGGCCAAGCATCCCATTCGGAGGTGAGATCGGCGTGGCAGGTTGCGGGCGGAATTGGGCCGACACACTCGGCGAAGTCGCCCCGAGCCCGATCAGCGCGAAGACTGCGATGATAGAGCCGCGCGGACGCGTGGGATTCAAGATCGACATGGCCAGCACCTCGGGATTGGTAGAGAGCTTATCGCCTCGGCGCGGGCGCGTCAAATAGTTGTTACCCTGGGGTGTGGCAACGATTTTTGGAGGGCGGGTGGAGTCACGCACAGCGTGGTTCGAGTTTCGGCATGCCTTTTGAGCCAACTTTAGGTTTCAGGTTTCAGTCATTCTGCATACCCCCCCTGCCGAAAGCAGCGAAAGCAGCGAAAGCTCCGAAAGCTAAACCGCACTGCCGATGGTTGTGCTGGCCTACCAAGGGTTTAGAACGATTCTTGGAGTTTCTTCGCGATGAGCTGTTTTCCCAACAGACCTCCGAGAATCGTTGGTACACACTTCCCCGGACAAGATCGCGAGCCGGCCAACGTGAGCTGCCGGATTCGTTCTAACGTCGGCTCGAGAACGTGGGCTGCGTCGGCGGGGGTATGGTCGGGAAAGTCGGAGCCGGAGGTCGCCCCGCGAAATTGCCTCAGCGCTTCAACTTCCTCGACTCCGGTTTCGCGGTGGACACCGAGCCTTGGCCGATTTGGTCCTGCGCGAACTTGAACGCCGCTTTCTCGGCACGTTCCCAATCGCCCCCCTTGGCCATCCCGATGATTTTGGAGAACGCCTCTTGCTCCCCCGGCGACAGCTTCCCGTCGCGGCTCGATTTGTCCACACCTTCCTCGACCTTCGCGAGCCGGATCGGATCCTTGGTGTTGCAGGCCGCATACAGCAATTTCATCAGGCCCAGCGACTCCTCGCTCGTGGCGGCGGGGTACTCGGGGCGGCCGGACCAGATGGCCACCGCGATGATCAACCCGACTGCGACCGCACCCGCAATGAGAAGCCATTTCAATCGAGCCTGCGCGCGGACATCGTCCTCGGGTTCAGTAGTCACCGGGTAGATCCCCCGCATTCATGCTGGACAGAGCGGCCCAGGTATTCAAGTTGATGGACGTCGAGATGAACTGGACATGGCCGTCGCCGAACAAGACTTGCCCGCCGCCGACCCACGGGGCGTACATCTGGCAGACGTGGCAAGTCGGGAAGCTCGGTGGATGGACGACCCCAGGTTCCGCCGGCGCCGGACCGCTGTGGCACAGGACCAACGTTGCCGCACCATCGCACGCCGTGAACGGATGGCGCGTCGGATCGATCGGGCAAGAGGCGGCATCCGGGTGAACCCCGACCCAAGTTTTGTCGCTGACGGTCGTGTGTTCACCCACGAAGACGGTGCTGCTCAGCCCGTCGGTGACCGCGGCGATCTTCGTTTTCGAGTTCCGTGTGAACGGCCCGGTCCCGGGGAGGTTCGAGACGTCGTGACGGAAGTACGCCCAGGACTCGTCTTGTCCATTGTTGACGACGTAATGCGACCGTCCCCATTCCGCGAGAACTGTTCCCGTGTCGCTCTTCACCAGCATCGTCGTAGTGCCGTTCGGGGCGCCGGGGTTGAGGAACACTTTCAGTGGAGTCTTGACCAAGGCCGCATTGGCGGGATCCCACGCTGACAAGTCGAGCCGTAATTGTTTGGAGAGGTTGTCCTGCTCCAAATGCGGGAGGATCAAAACGCCCCAACCCCAGCCGGGCGGGGCATCGAGGGTGGCGGGATCAGCCGCCGGGCTGCGAGTATCGGCCAAGTAGCCTGCGGGAAACACCGAGTTGGCATCGTGGTAGCCATGCATAGCCAACCCGATCTGTTTCAGATTGTTCGTACTCTGCATCCTCGCCGCCGCCTCGCGAACCTTCTGAACGGCCGGGAGCAGCAACCCGATCAGAATCGCAATGATGGCGATGACCACCAGAAGCTCGATGAGCGTGAAGGCTCGCCTGTTTTGAACTCGCACGACGGCGCTCCAGTAGTTGACAAGAAACTTTCAAGTTAGCTTACGCTAACTTGTAATTGTTGTCAATGCTATTGGAGAATATTTGCTGTCGCGTTATCAGCTTTTTCCGCTTTACCTTTGTCTGGAAGCTATCGGTCACGAGTTTCGCCTGAGGTGGTCGGCATCCGGCGCATAAATCAAGCTTCATTGCATTCTTCACAATACGTCGCTGACGCGTCCGGCTCTGACGAGCCAATTCGCAAAGTCGGCTCGTCAGAGCCGGACGCGTCAGCGACGTGCGACTATGGCGAGGGCTATGACCCG
>JBBRUN010000634.1:0-2732 GCA_038247765.1 Gemmatales bacterium
GGATCATCTGAAGCCCCGTGTCATACACGATCCCCCACGGAAACGAAGAACCCGCTGAAAAAGTAGGCGAATCGTACTGCCGTGAACCGGAGAAACGCGGTGCGCTCTACGAATTCAAGACCTCCCGCGAGCTGCTTTCCCATCGGCAATATGTTCGTGGGAAAGCTGCTGAAAATTTGGGGTTTGGAGGCCTCCGCCATTCCAGTGGGGCAGTTCATCGGCCACTATCGGAAGCTCGGCACGGGGCCGGAGCCGGCGATGGGAACCGACCCGGCTCGCTAGGCGTATCCCGCGATTCCAATCTTTCGCCAAGTCGTAGATCGTAGAATTTCACGCAAACGCCCGGTTCCCAACCAATTACAATACGGTGCTTCCGTCCCTATTGGGCTTACCATGTTCATTGGATTGCCGCTGGCCGTTCGCGCGGGCCATCGCCGCGGGGACTTCGGAGCCGGGCTCCGATGGCACGACCCTCCACCGGCTTTGCCACCACTCCGTCTAGATCGTCTACAATGCCTCCACCCGCACCCTCATCACCTTCAGTCAGGGTGACCCGCCGGCGGGATGGCCGTCGAGAAGGCGGTGATCGATCGCCGGCCGTAGCGACCGATTCGCGGGCTGTTCGGCGCCCGGGCGAACGGCCGTGTCCGGACCTACGCCCGAGGGGCGAAGAAGAATCACCGTGATTTCCCTTCGAAACGAGAGAACGCCATGCCCGCCGAATCCTTCCGCATCGGTTACGCCCTCTCCTTGGTCGACGCCTTCGCCAAGGGTGGTCAAGAAAAGGGATTCGCGCGGATCGCGCGGCAGGACGTCGTCACCGGACTGCGCGAGCGCATCGCCAATCCCTCGAAGTTGAACCAATCCGCCGCGAGTCTGTGCGGGCCGGCGGCGTTCTTCTACTGCGTGCTCGACGAGATGCCCCACATATATGCGCAGTACGTGATCGACCTGTACCGCACCGGCGAAGCGAAACTCGGCGGCCTCCGCGTCAAGCCCGGCTCCGGCTGCCGGGCGTATCAGCCGCCGCCCGACAAGATCCACCCCGTCGATTGGATCGCGCTGGCGAGCCTGCGCGATTCCGAAAACTCGCTGATGGACTACTCGTCCGCCGACGACACCGCGGCCGGCATCACGATGCCGGCCACCTTGGCGGGCTGGTTCGCGGCGCTGAACTGGCGCGCGGTGTACAACAACACCAACGTCTTTTTCGTCAAGGGGCGCAGCGATCTCGACCGGTGCGCACGCGACTTCCAACTCGGCCGCGTCTGCTTGTTCATCAACATGCAGATGCTCGACGCGACCAAATTCGCACATCGCTCCGCCACGCCCAACCACTGGGTGGTGCTGACAAAGGCGCCGTCGATCCAGAAGGATATGCTCAAGTTCGGGGTGTATACGTGGGGGAGCGTGCTCGACGTCCCGCGCACCGGCTCGTATCCGCTCGACGGGTTCTACCGCAACTTCTACGGCGCCGTGTCCGCGATCCCGACCTACGGTTTCGGCTGACCGGGGATTGCGGTCGTGCGGGTGGGGGCCAGTGCGCAGAAGGAGAGCGGCACGGCGTCGGCGGCGACCCTCTTCGGCAAGACGATGCTCGCGGTGCTGAGGGGCGAAGGCGTCCAACTCTTCGATCTGGTCGTAATCCACGGGGATCTGTTGAATGCCACCGGCGTAGTTATGCAGTTGGCCAGTTCAAGAACGCGGGTCAGACCTGGCGTCGGGAAGCGGAGAAGGTCAACGATCACGACTTTCCCAGCGATGCGAAAGGCCGTGCGGCCCCGTATGGCATCTACGATCCGGAACGCAACGCGGGTCACGTGTGCGCGACGACCTCCAGCGACACCGCCGACCTCGCCGTCGATGCCATCCAAGACTGGTGGAGTCGGGACCGAACCCGCTACCCGACGGCGAAACGGCTGATGGTCGACTGCTCCACAAAATTAGCCGTTACCCCGCCGTTGTCAGGATCGGCTTCTCCTCCGCCTTCGGAGCCTTGACCAAGAACGCGTGACCCAGCAAGATGATCGCCCCGCCGACGAGGCCACAATCGGCGACGTTGAACACCGGCCAATTGATCTTGTAGAAGTAGAGGAAGTCGCGGACGCCATCGAACACGACGCGGTCGTAGCAGTTGCCCACCGTGCCGCCGAGGATCAGGCCGAGTGCGGCGCACATCCAGCCGTCGGCTTTCTTGCCGCGCAGCGCCGCCCAAGCGATGATGCCCAAGGCCGCAATGAAACTGATGATCGCGAAGATGGTGTTCCCCATGCCGGTGCTGCCACCCATGCCGAAGAGCGCCCCCTCGTTGACGTGCGGCATCTCCGGGGCACTCCACGTTTGCAGCACCTCCGCGCGGTTGGGCCACGGTTTGCGATCCGGCTTGGAGGTGAACTCGGCGATGAATCCGAACCAACCGGGGACGACGTCGTACCGGCCGCCGGCGAGGAATCGCTGCGGATCGTTGTCGGCATCCTGCGCGTACCACGACTTCGTGACCGCCCACGATTCCAGCTTGCCGCCGCTCGTCGCTTGGCGGTCGTTGTAGAGCCAGCGGAAGACGCCGTATTTCGTGCCCTGATCGGCGGTCAGCCCGGCGACGGCCAGCAAGATCAAGAGCCATCGGTAAGAACGCTTCGACGCCATGATGAATTGCTCAGTTCGGATACGGTGCATTGGCGACTGTTGGAATATCCCGCCCGGCGGCGGGAAACAACCCCGAACCGGGTGTA
>JBBRUN010000635.1:0-2728 GCA_038247765.1 Gemmatales bacterium
AATTATTCACAGTGTTCTTCGGGATGTTCAAGGAACAGAACCGCCGTGCCAGTGTGAGGATATTATCTCTCGAAATACCATGCTCGATGTCATCGCGCGGGTGCCCGGCCTCGTCGAGCGTGCGGTCGCCGTCGTGCAGGCCTTTCAACAAAAACCAAAAACTGATTGAACACGGAGAGTAAATCTGTCCAAACGGGATCGACTTACCCGAGATCACCGGTTGGAAATGGGCCGGTGGAAGCGAACCGACTTGGGGCGTGGCGGACACCGCTTCGATAACGTGTAAGGATTTGCTGTCGGGTCGAAAGCCTATCTGGCACACCCTTTGGCGACCTTCGTCTGATTTTGATTTGGGTGCAGCCGGTGTCCAGACAGCTATCTCGCCATCGCGAAGTCGCAGACCAACGGATCGCTGGACGCGACCTGGACGACTTCATACTCGACGAGTCGCTTCTGATACTGACTATCGCTCCAGGTGACAAACGTCTCCCAGTCGCCATTGATCTCGATGCACCGCAGTCGCGACACTCTCAGTAGTGCCGCTTCGCTGCGAGGCGGGCCGGTTCAAGCCGGTTGGCTGTCGATGCCAATCCCTACGGCGGGACGAGACATAGGGGGATCGATTCGCTGGCTACGACTCAAGCGATTTTCCTACGTGCTCTTTTTCGAAACCAAGGCGAGCGGAACCACGGTTCTCTATGCGGTCGCTCACGATAGCCGCAAGCCGGCTACTGGCTCCGTCGCCGATTCCCGTCCATGCCTTGTCCATCTCCTTAAACTAATTCCACATGCTGGATGGCAAGCACTCCGCGAGGCGATCATGGCCGACACGTTCGATTTGGCAATCATCGGCGCCGGGCCCGGCGGGTACGTCGGGGCGATCCGCGCCGCGCAGCTCGGGTTGAAGGTCGCCTGCATCGAGAAGCGGCCGAACAAGGCCCTCGGCGGCACCTGCCTGAACATCGGCTGCATCCCGAGCAAGGCCCTTCTCGATTCGTCCGAGATGTACGACATCGCCCTGCACAAGTTCGCCAAGCACGGCATCAAAGTGAAAGAGGTCTCGCTCGACCTCGCCGAGATGATGAACCGCAAGAACGACGTCGTGAAGTCGCTCACCAGCGGCATCGGCATGCTCTTCAAAAAGAACAAAGTGACGGCCTACTACGGCACCGGCAAACTCGCCGGGGCCAACCGCGTCGATGTTACGGCCGAAGATGGCGCCGTGACGCAGCTCGAAGCCAAGTCGATCTTGCTGGCCACAGGCAGCGAGAGCACCGAACTGCCGTTCCTCAAATTCGACGGGCAGTCGGTGGTCAGCAGCACCGAAGCGCTGGCGTTCGAGAGCGTCCCCAAGCACCTCATCATCGTCGGCGGCGGGTACATCGGTCTCGAACTCGGTTCCGTCTGGCGCCGGCTCGGTTCCGAAGTCACGGTGCTCGAATTCCTGCCGCGGATTCTGACCATCTGCGACGGCGAAGTCGCCGCGAGCGTGCATAAGCTCCTGACGAAGCAGGGCTTCAACATCCACCTCGAAACCAAAGTCACCGGCGCCACGGTGAAGCCCGACAAGCAGGTGACGGTGAACGCCACCGCGAAAGATGGCACGGCGCTGACCTTCACCGGCGACAAGGTCCTCGTCGCCGTCGGCCGGCGCCCGTACACGGCGGGCCTGGGTCTCGCCGAGGCGGGGGTGACCTTCGACTCCAAGAGCGGGAAGATCCCCGTGGACAAGCAATTCAAAACGAACGTCCCGGGCATCTACGCCATCGGCGACCTCATCGACGGGCCGATGCTGGCGCACAAAGCGAGCGAAGAGGGGATCGCCTTCGCCGAGATGCTCGCCGGGCACAAACCGCACTTGAATTACGATTGCCTGCCGAGCGCGATCTACATCTGGCCCGAAATCGCCAGCGTCGGCCTGACGGAAGAGCAAGTGCAGGCGACCGGCCGCGAGGCGAAGACGGGCTACAAAGTCGGTAAGTTCCCGTTCGTGGCCAGCGGCCGCGCCAAGGCGATGGACGACACCGACGGCTTCGTCAAGATCATCACCGATGCGAAGAGCGACCGCATTCTCGGCGTCCATATCTTGGGGCCGCGGGCATCGGATCTCATCGGCGAAGTCGTGGCCGTGATGGAATACAAAGGCAGCGCCGAGGACATCGCCCGCATGATCCACGGGCACCCCTCGCTGACGGAAAGCATCGGCGAAGCCGCCCGCGCCGCCTGGCTCGGCATGGCACTGCATGCGTGAGCGATTTTCGGGAATTCCGCGAAGCGGAGTCTTGACAACTCCGCGACAGTGATTATCGTTGTATTCAGCAAATCCGTTCCGTTCGCACTCATGTCCGCTACGGGAGCATTCCGACCCGACTCTCGATTGCCGATCAGCAGTGTTTATGGACGGCATGTTCTATTCGGGGGTCTGTGTGCAGACGGCCACCAGCAGCGATTCCGGCTATTTGCAATGCTCGGAAACGATTACCTTCGGGGCGACTTCGAAAATGAAACTGTTTCCGCGTAATCAAGCCGGGCAGCTCGTCAGCGTCGGTGGCGAAATAGGGCAATTTTGGCTCATCGCTCGAGCCAGACTCAGTTTCTCCGAACAACTCCCCACAGCGGTGCAAAGCTATGTTGCGCCGAGTTATATCGAAGAGCGAGAAATATTAAAAGTAACACTGACAGGTATATTTAACAATCTCCCGGTGTGAGTTCTAATCTAGTGTCACCC
>JBBRUN010000636.1:0-2712 GCA_038247765.1 Gemmatales bacterium
ATCCGGGCAGATGCGGATCGCCGCGCCGAATTTCTTGCCGGTGTAGAGCAATTCGCAGCGCAAGCGGCAGTAGCCCGTCGGACTCGTGAAAGTCGGAGCGAAGAGCATCGTGGTCGGCGGCCCTTCCGCATTGCGGACGCCGATGGCCCAATCGCCTTGGGATTGATCGACGACCGCTTCGGCGAGCGTGTCCGAATTCCACGGCCAGAGGTTCCAACCCTTCGGGAAGGGGCCGTCGCCGGTGCTGCTGATCAGCGTGTTGATCTTCTTTCTGGGATCGCCGGTATCGTCGAGCGTCCGTTTTTGAATGGTGATCGGCTTGGCGCCGTTCCAATTGAGCTTGGAGAGCGATGCCCCCACCGCGCGGGGATTCGCGGTGGCCAAGCCGACCTTGGTGACGCTGATCTTGCCGAAAATCAGCGAGTTCGCGGATCCGGTCGCGTGGGAATCGACGGTGATGCGGATCGGCTGATTGGCCTCGCGTTGGAACGGGAGCAGAACCGTCTTCCACTGGCCGCCCGAGTCCACTAGCGGCTGGTTGGCCAAATTCCGAAAGTCGAGGGTCTGCAGACAGACGGCGCCGGAACCGGTACCAATGGTGGCGTATTCGACGGCGATGACGTATTTCCCCCCGGTGGCGAGGGATATCAAATCGGGTTCGAGTTGGATGCCGATCTGCGCCGAGTTGAGGTCGTTGTTCTCATTCAAATTCGCGAGCGAGATCGCAGGTTTATCGTTGTGAACGAAGCGTTCGATTGCGACTTTCGAGCCCTCTTTGTACGAGATCGGCCACACCGATTTGGGGAATGTGGCGAGCTGTCCTTCGAGGACGGTCTTCATCTCCAGAACGGCGCGAAAAGGCAAGACTTGGCCCGCTTCGAAGCTGAACACGGGTGGAGCGGCCGGATCCGGACGGGTGGCCGGGGTCGTCGGCGCCGCGGTGGGCGCCGTCGGGGGCGATGTCGCCTGGGATTGGTCTTTCTCGCCTTGGCCGCTGAGCACGACGGCGATGGCGACGCCGGCGCCGAGTAACAAGAGTGCGGCGATTCCGCCGGCCAAGGCCCAAATCCAGTTCGGTTTCTTCCGGTTCGTGTGGCCTCGGCGGGCGAGATTCAACTGCTGCGAGCTCAGTTGTCCGGAACTCGCCCGGGTCTGGGCCAACCCCGCCATCAGCGAAGGGGTGTCCGATAGCCAAGGTTGCAGTGCGAGGATCACATCGGCCGGAGTCTGGTAGCGATCCTCCGGCTTCTTCATCAACATCTTGGCGACGACTTGCGCCAATACTTTCGGGATCGTCTTGTCGAGTTGGCTCAACGACGGCGGAGCTTTCATCTGGTGCTGGATCAGTTTGCTGGCCGTGGGTCCGTCGAAAGGCGGACGACCCGTCAGGATGGCGAAGAACGTCGCCCCGAGGCTGTAGATGTCGGTGCGGATATCGACCGACGGATCGTTCATGGCTTGTTCGGGCGAGATGTAATCCGCCGTGCCGACGACGGCGTCGTGGTCCAGCAAGGCCGTCAGTTGGTCGTCTTTTTCGAACGACCGGGCCAGCCCCATATCGAGGATTTTCACCGTGCCGTCCTTGCTGAGGATCAAATTGCTCGGTTTGATGTCGCGGTGGATGAAGCCTTTTTCGTAGGCGTGCTGCAAGCCGGTCGCCGCTTGGGCGATGTATTCCACCGCGCGCTGGGTCGACAGCGGCCCCGACGCGGTCAGCAAGCGGTCGAGCGTCTGGCCTTCGACGTATTCCATGACGAGGAAGTGGACGTCGCCGTCGCGGCCCACGTCGTGGGTGCGGACGATGTTCGGGTGGTCGAGCGCCGCGGCCGCGCGGGCTTCGCGCAGGAATCGCTCGACCGACAACTTGTTACCGCCCGGGGGCAGCACCTTGATGGCGGCTTTGCGGCGCAGGGTCTCGTGGACGGCCAAATAGACCGCGCCCATGCCCCCTTGTCCGAGTTGATCTTGCAATAAGTAGGCGCCGAGTCGGAAGCCTTTGTATCGCCCGGCGAGCAGGAGCTTGGCTTGGAACGCCGTGAGGATTTTCTTCTGCACGAGCAGATTCGCGGACTGCGTCGGGTCGGTCGGCAGATTCGGTTGCCCGGCGACGAATCGATTGAGCTGATCCGCAGCGACGACGCCGCTCCTGCGGACGAAATCGAGCAATTCGACGGTGGAAGTGGGTGCAGCCATGGCAGGAAATACCCGGATGCCTAATGAGACGAGGAAGCGGTTCGGACCGTGTCGCAAAATTGCGCGAGAATGGACAATCCGGACAGGCGAACAACTCAATTGTAGAGCGCAACAAGGCAGTTGCGGGTGGAAGTTGAATTCCGTCAATCGAATTTGACAAATCGCACCGGCGAATTACGCAGTTTCCGAAGGTGAAATCCCGCTACCATACCAATTCCAAATCGAACCTCGGCCCGTCCGAACCGGAGGCGGGACGACAGAAAGGCCCCCATGCCCATTGCGAAAGCCACCTGCCCCGAGTGCGGGGCCAAACTCTCCAGCCCCGAAGGCTTCGACATCGGCGAAGAGGTCGAGTGCCCCAAGTGCGAGACCGAATTCAAAGTCCGCGCCCCCAAACCCGCCGCGGCACCTGCGAAGCCCGCCGCGAAGCCGAAAATCGTAGAAGACGACGATGAGGAAGAACAACGGCCGAGGTCAAAATCGAAGAAGCCCGCGCCGAAACCTGTCGATGACGACGAT
>JBBRUN010000637.1:0-2710 GCA_038247765.1 Gemmatales bacterium
AAGCAGGTTTGGAACACGATCATGCAGATCGTCGACCGCTTGCAGCGGGTTTACGAAGGGGACAAGAAATACGCGGAAGCACTCCGTTTGACGCGGGAAGCGCTCGCGAGAACCGCTACCTACCCGGCTGCCCAGCGACCTCCGTACGAATCCCATAAACTCCGGGAATCGATCGCCCTGAACCTCCTGCGACTCGAGCGCTACCCCGAATCCGCCGATGCTTCTCGCGATGCATTGGCCCACCTCGCGAAGATCGAAACGACTTTCAGCGAATACCACCACCCTCTGAACGGGCGAATTGCATCGCAATTCGTGAACGGCCTGATGCTCGCGATAGCGGAATTGCGTTACAGACCGCGCGAAGAAGCATTATCGCAGACGAAAGCCGTCGTCGTTGCATTCCGAGACTATGTTGCGCAGCAAGATAAGTTGTCGCGGCCGAACACTTGGCACGGCGAATATGCAGCCTCCAAGCTGTTCCTGGAATACGCGGTCCGGATCGGGAGGGATTTCCAAGATCGGGGGGACGCAGCCGGCTTGCACTTTTGGCTCGATCTCGTGATTCCCCACATCGCTCGAGACCGCCTCCTTCCCAACGGACAGTTCGCGGCGCCTCAAGAATTCCAGGCGATTCTCGAGATTCTGCGGGTGCGGATGTGGAAGCTGGCAGATACCGGGAACGTGAAGGAAGCACTCGCCGAAGCCGATCGCATCGTGTCGCTCGGTCCCGATATTCAGTTCCTCGCCCGAATCCAGATGGTCAGATCGCGATTCCTGGCGATGCTGGGCGATCACGCCGGAGCGAGCCAAATGGCCAACGCGCTCCTCGAGGCGCCCCGCGCCCAAGTGAAGACATTCTGGTTTATCGCCGATGCTTCGCTCAGCTACGCGAAGTGCGCCGCCGTTTGCAAGAACGATCCGGCACTGCAAAAGAAGTACTCGGACGAGTCGATGCGCTGGCTGCAAAAGTGCTGGGAAGTGGATCCGGGTCAGATGCCGGCGCTCTTGAAATTCCCCGAGTATTCCGCGCTCCGCGATCACGAGGACTACAAGAGACTCTCCGCCGATGTCGCGAAAAAACTCCCCGCCGATAAATAGACGTGCCGCCTGAGGTTGAACAAGAGGTCGGACGATTGGAGGCAATTCGCCAGCGAGACAACTATGCCCCCCGTCACACAACTCCTCGAAGCGACTCAACGCTTCGGAACGTGCTTGGCGATCATCCCCGTCAACCAAGCGGTGCGCTCCGGTTCCGTGTCGGCGAACGGAGCCCATTCGGTCAGGATGAAGTCGAGGTCGATTTCGTCCCGATTGGCAATGAGGAGCGACTCGATATCGGTTTGATCTTGGAGGCGGAAAGCGACCATCTTGGTGACGATCAACCCTGCTGCCGTGGCAACTTTCAGGTGGCTTCCAAACCAAGCCTCGTTTGTCGCCCCTTGTAGGACGCGCGAATAAATGGGCAAAATCGGTTGCATCCAATCGATGCGAACGGGGCCGAGGTAAAAGACCACGAAGCGATCCGCCGACCAACGGCGAATGATGTCGAGGACATCGATCTCGAATCCATCGGCCGCGAGGTCTTCGAGCAACCCCGGAAACGAAAGGGCGGGCACTTGGATAATGAAATCCGCGCAGGCCAACTGCAATTCCACCGATCACGCGTGGGAAACTTTTCGCCGCTCGAAGACGACGGCGAGGCGGCGGACGGCATCGTAAAGTTCGGATTCAGTCACGGTGTCGCTCGGCGAAGTCGAGGATGGCTTGCCGTTCGAGCGCTTCTTCTTCTTGGGCGAATCGATCCATTTGTTCGGCACGGCCAGAGATCGCTCGCAAGTCTTGATAATCTTGCAAACAGCTTCGCAAGGCCCGAGCGCGTTCATCCGGAGACAGTGCGCGGAACCGCATCGCGTCTTCGTAAATCACGTCGGATTCATTAGGAAAGCGGATCGGAAGTTCCATGGCACCGGCGCTCCAGTCGATGACGACGAGGGCATTTTACCCGAACGAGCCGGAAGCACGAAGAGAATCCCATGACCCCCGTCACGCAACTCCTCGAAGCAGCCGAGCGCGGCGACCCCCGAGCCGCGCAGGAACTGCTGCCGGTCGTCTACGGCGAACTCCGCAAGCTCGCGGCGGCGAAACTGGCCCGTGAGCCAAGCGGGCACTCCCTGAATGCCACGGCCCTCGTGCACGAAGCTTTTCTTAGGCTCGTCGGTGATCAGAAGTTCGAGGGTCGTGGTCACTTCTTCGCGGCGGCGGCCGAGGCGATGCGACGCATCCTCGTCGATCAAGCCCGGCGGCGGCTCGCAGCCAAGCGCGGCGGTCAGCGGAAACGGGAGAACCTGCCACCCGACACCGTGGCCGCGCCCGAGCCGGACGAAGAACTCCTCGCCTTGCACGAAGCCCTCGAACGACTCCGCGTGGAACACCCGGACAAGGCGCAACTGGTCATCCTCCGTTACTTCGGCGGACTCACCGCCGAGGAAGCCGCCGCGGCACTCGGTGTCTCGCCGAGTACGGCCGACCGCCAATGGGCCTATGCCCGCGCTTGGCTCCGCCGGGCAATGGCCGACGATTCGATCGGGTCGTGAGTTCAAGCGAGCTTTACAGATTCCGCTAGGCGTGCTCTCGGCCGGGTCTGGATCACATCGCAATGTAAAATCCTTGCAACTTTCCGCTCGCCGAATCGTCGTAGAGTCGTGGGTAC
>JBBRUN010000638.1:0-2701 GCA_038247765.1 Gemmatales bacterium
AACGGGATCCGCATCGGCGTCGTCGGTAGCCAGCCGCCGGCGGAACTCGAACGGCTCGCCACCTCGGACGCGACCTGCCTCAGCCCGATGCTCCGCAGCGGCTCCGTCGGCCGGCCGCGCGTCATCCCCGTGAACGGCCCCGTCGAAAGCTGCACCTTCGGCGTGAAAGCCGCTTTGAATGCCGAGGCGAAGCCGGCGAAGTTCGAACTTGTGGAGTGCGGCTTCATCGCCACCGCGACGGCGTTGCCAGGCGATCAATTGAAAGTGCATTGCGAATTCCAAATCCAGCACGGCGAACGGCAACCTTGGCTACGGCCGACATCGGATGGCTCCGGCTTCGCGCGAACCGATCAGCGGGCCACGGAAAGTTACGCGACGCTGGCGTTCGACGTGACCCTCGGACGTTCGGATCTGCTGGTGGTCGGCGCGACGGACGATCCCGGCGAGAAACTCGGGCAAGCGTATTTCTTCGCCAACGCGGTCGATCGGATCCGCCAGCGGGTACTGCTCGTGCAGGTCGGCACGCGGGAAGATGCGGCAGCGACCCCGTCGGTGCCCGCACCAGCCGGTCGATGAGTCTCGACGTTCAACTCCGTTTGGCCCCGCCGAAGACGCGCAGGTACTCCGCCAACTCGCCTTCGCTCGACTCCGGCTTCTCCGGTGCCGCCGGGGGGTGATCCTTCGGTCCGTCGCCGGGGCCGATCGGATCGGCGAGCCAATCGAGGAATTCCGAACAAGCCATCGCTTTCGCCCGGACGCGCTTCGCGGCGGTCTGCAGTCGTTGGTCGTTCGACACGAGTCGAATCTTCTGTGGGTTGGGGTCGAGAGCCAAGTAAGTTTCGATCAAGTCGTCCGCGGTCTGTTGAAACGAGAAGGTCACGGTCAGGCCGCGGTGGGTGGTCGTGCCCCAATCGCGGGTGGCGTGCTGGGCGTCGAAGACGATCCGCGTGGTGGCGAAGTACGGCTTCAGCGCGGGCGACTCGGCGAGCCAATCGAGGAACCGCCCCCGCGCGGCATCGAACTGCTTCGCGAGGACGCCGACCGGCACGGAGCCGACGGCGTGCATCAAGTTGTAGCCGTCGATGAGGAAGGTCATGGAGCTATTGTAACCTCATCCGAGCTCCGGAGGCGACCTTCGAGAAAGCGCCGCTCCGGTTCTTGCCGGGTTCGCCCGAGCGCATCTCGGTAAGAAATGCGGGCCTCGTCGAAGCGGCCGAGCCGCCGGCAGAGGTCGGCGCGGGCCGCGTGGGCGAGGTGGTAGTCCGCCAGTTCGCCCCTTGAGGTTCTGCAAGCGCGCGGCGACGAACGCCAGCGACGCCGTGAATTTCATCCGGCGCTTCCACGCGTTGATCGCGCGGAAGCGGCCGGTGGAAACGAGCCACGCCCGCGGGTTCTCGGGTACGCCATCGCGCGGCCATTGCGCCGCCGCGGCGAACGCGTCGTGCAGGGCCTCTTCGGCCCGGTCGAAGTCGCCGAGCATGTCGTCGAGGATCGACTGAAGCGCTTCCACGGCTACTCCCCGCTCGGCGCTTCGCCGCTCGCGGTTTTCGGTATGTCTCTCGGGTGCGGGACGCGGTAGGTCTTGGCGATGTAGAGCAACTGCGTGGCGAGGCCGTGGAACACGTCGATCTCTTTTTGCGTCGGTCGGCCGCGGACGATGACGGTGCGGAGGACGTGGAAGATGCCCCCGGCGCGAAAATCCCAGAGGAACCGCTGCGCCGTCAGGGCTTCCGTGAGGTGGGCGAACATCCGCTCTTGGCTTTCGAAGCTGGCGGGGACTTCGGGCGCCGGGCCTCGGCCATCGCGCGCCAACCACAACTTCCGCAGTTCGTACAGTACCGCGACGACGGCTTGGGCCAAGTTCAGCGATTCGTGGCCGGGGTCGGTCGGGATGAACATCATGCCGTGGCAGAGGGTAATTTCGTCGATGGTCAGGCCGTGCGGTTCGGGGCCGAAGACGATGGCCGCCGGCGCGACCGGGAGCACATCAATGAGCGCCGGCAGCTTTTCTTCGGGGGTGCCCCAGTAGCCACGGCGCTTCAAGCCGCCGATTTCGCCCGAGGTACTGAGGACGAACGAACAATCGGCGATGGCCTCGGCGAGCGTCCCGACGACGCGGGCGGTTTCGAGGATGTCGAGCCCGTGCGTCGCCATCATGACCGCGTCCATGCTCTGCTTGTTGGCGACGGGATCGACGAGCACGAGTTCGCGCAGCCCGAAGTTGGCCATGCCACGGGCCACCGCGCCGAGGTTGCCGGCGTAGTGCGGCCGCACCAATACCACCCGGCAGCGAGTCAAAGAAACCGTCGTCACGCGGAGCCTCGGTTGCGAACAATCCCACCGATTGGATTATGCAATTCGGCGCGTTCGGGGATCGGCCATCGTCGCCAACAGCGATTCCAAGGCTCGGGGATCGATCGGTTTCACCAAGGCTTTTCGGACAGCTTACCGGCACATACCGATACGGTCTGTTGGTGGATTGCAGCTGGTTTGCAGGTCGGGCCGAGGCTTTGCGAGGCCGGACAGGAACCGCGACGGCCCATGTTGTCGAGCCTTCTAGTGGTTCATTGCAGTTGAAAGTTGTCGTCAAAATTGAGTCCCAACGGGACGACAGAAGGTAGCCAGGGGTGGAGCGAAGCGGAACCCCTGGAATTCAGGACGGTTGTTACTTGGACCCCAACGGGGTTACCTCGATTTGGAA
>JBBRUN010000639.1:0-2695 GCA_038247765.1 Gemmatales bacterium
TAGCACCCGTGGCGAATCACAGGACGCCGAATTTGCGGAAGGCCTCCCCCGCGAGCATTCCGGCCGCGATGGCGTCGCGCACTTCGCTTTCGGCCCCGACTTTCTCCCACGCTCTCCGGACCACCTCCGTTTCGATTCGCCGCGGTACAACGACCACCCCGTCTTCGTCGGCGACGACCAGATCGCCCGGCGAGAAGGCGACGCCGTCGATTTCCACCGGGACGTCGAAGTCGATGACGCGCTGGCGATCGCGGCTGTCGTAGAGGATCGGGGCGCGGGCGTAGACCGGGAATCGCATCGATTTCATCCGCGCGAGATCGCGCACCGCACCGTCGGCGAGAACCCCGACGCAGCCCCGGTTTCGCGCGGCCGCGCTGAGCAGTTCGCCCCAGAGGCCCGAACGCATCGATCCCCCGGCGGCGCAAATCAGCACGTCGTCGGGCGCGCAGGAATCGACCGCCGCCAGTTCGAGTTCGTACGGTCGCGGGTCGGGGTGCGCCATCTCGGCCCAAAGCGTCGTCTTGCACCGGCCGATCAGAACCCCCACCACCGTGAGAGGCTTCAGCGGCACGCGCGGCGATTGCCGTGGGTACCCCTCGGCGTCGAGCGCATCGCACACCACCGCGGCCGTGAAGTGCTTCCGCATGAGTTCCAAAGCGGTGGGCGGAGTCGGAGGCATTCCATCTTCCTCGGATTCGATTGTCGAAGCGCAGGACTTCGACGATACTCGATCCGCCCCGCGAAAGGAAACCCGCTATGCACCGCCGCATCGGCGTCGTCGCCATCCAGCACGAATCGAACACCTTCATCGCCCGCCGCACCGCGCTCGCCGATTTCGAGGGGCATTTGCTCCTCGCCGGCGATGCCGTACGCGAGCGGTTCGCGCACTCGCACCACGAAGTCGGCGGCTTCTTCGCCGGGCTCGACGGCGCAGGAATCGAAGCGGTGCCGGTCTTCGCGGCGCGGGCAATGCCGTACGGCACCATCGAAACCGACGCCGCGGAATCGCTCGTGCAGCGGATGTCGGAAGCGCTCGATCGAGCCGGGCCGCTCGACGGCTTGCTGGTCGCCCCGCACGGCGCGGCGGTCGCAGAGGGGGAACCCGATTTCGATGGCCACTGGCTGACGCGGCTGCGCGGGCGGTTCGGCGCGGCATTCCCCATCATCGGCACGCTCGACCTCCATGCGAACGTCTCGCGGAGGATGAT
This sequence comes from Gemmatales bacterium, assembly GCA_038247765.1. GTDB lineage: Bacteria > Planctomycetota > Planctomycetia > Gemmatales > Gemmataceae > JALHQU01. The sequence goes on from JBBRUN010000639.1 coordinate 1,209, forward strand.
CGCGGCGTGCGACGCCCTCATCGCTTATCGCACCAATCCGCATCTCGATCAGCGGGCCCGCGGCGAAGAGGCTGCGGCGCTGATGGCCCGTACGCTGCGCGGGGAAATCCGGCCGACGATGGCCGCGGCGTTCCCGCCCCTCTGCGTCAACATCGAGCGCCAGGCCACCGCCGGGGCGCACTGGAGGCCGCTGCTCGAACTCGCCGGCCGGCAGCGGAAGTTGACGGGCGTGTTGTCGAACAGCCTCGTGTACGGTTTCCCGTATTCGGATGTGACCGAGATGGGCGCGGCGACCATCGCCGTGACGGACGACGATGGCGCGCTCGCCGGGGTACTGGCCGACGAACTCGCAGCCCACTGGTGGGACGGCCGCCGCGAGTTCTTGGGTCAGTTGATCGGTGTCGAGGAAGCGATCCGCCGGGCGGCCGAGTTGGAAGGCCCGATCTGCTTCCTCGATATGGGCGACAACATCGGCGGCGGCTCGGCGGCCGACGGGACGACGCTGATCCACGCGCTCCGCGACGGTTTGCCACCGGCGCTCGCCGTCCTTTACGATCCGATCGCCGTGAAGATGGCCGAGGATGCCGGAGTGGGCTCTAAACGAATGCTATCGGTCGGCGGACGTTCGGACGATCTCCACGGACCCCCATTCACGGCCGAGTTCACCGTGCTCCGGATCGGAGGCGGCACTTTCGCCGAACCGGACGCCCGGCACGGGGGTATCGCCGAGTTCGATCAGGGCCGCACAGCCGTCGTCGCCACCGACGGCGGAATCACACTCTTGATCAACAGCATCCGCACGGCACCATTCAGTTTGAATCAGCTCACGAGCGCGGGGATCGACCCCGCGCAGTTCCGGGTCATCGTGGCGAAAGGTGTCCACGCCCCGATCGCCGCGTACGACCCGGTCTGCAAGCATTTTATCCGGGTCGACACCCCCGGCGTCACCGCGGCGGACGTCCACCGCTTCACCTATCGGCACCGCCGAACCCCGATGTTCCCCTTCGAGGAATCTGCGTCCTACTGTGGAGGGTAGCCAGCCGGAAATTCCTCACGTCACGCACCCGTGCTCCGATCGCTGCTTATTTTGCTTGCCATCGCACCGCACGCTCGGGCTTCGGGCGGTCACCAAGGTCGCGGAGCTCGATCCCCGAGCTTCCTCGATGGACTCCCCAAGAGGGTCCTCTTGGACAGGCCCATCAGCAGCAAGATGGCGGGATCGCTGTCCACACTCGGCGGGGGACGCAAGCTATTTCGGCTTCTGTGCGAATCGCGCCGGCGGGGCAAGCTGTCCCGTACGTATCGGTCGAACGTCCACGGCGTAGGACTCGACTGTGTCACCCCGCCACGGGATCTTGCATCGCCGCGGTCGATTCTTCAATCTAACACCTCCATGGGATCGGGGTGGACTTCGATGAACGCGATTTTCAGCGCGCGCGCTTGGGCTCTGCCGGCCGACCGGTTCGCGGAAGTGTGGAACGCGGCCA
>JBBRUN010000640.1:0-2668 GCA_038247765.1 Gemmatales bacterium
ACTTGGATCTTGTCCGGCAGCAATCCCCAGCAGCGCGTGTCGGCCGCTTCGGTCGCTTCCCATACGACGCCCGCCACATCGAAGGCGACGCTGGCGAGTTGGTTCTTATCGGTGCCGATGGCCTCCTTCGCACCGTAAACAATCCCCTTCTTCACCACCCGGCGGACTACGGCGCGGGCGACCGCCTCGGGCAGTCGCGCGTCCGATTGCTGTACCGCCATGGTGCCGATGTCGGTGAGGGTCTGCGTCCGCCCGAGCGCTTTTCCGCCTTGCACGACCAAAACCGAATCGACGCTGTTGGGCACCTTCACGGTGCGCGGTACCTTGATCGGGGCGATGGTCGGCGGCAGCGATTGCTTGCCGAGCGCCGTGATCATGCGGTCGGCGATGAGCAGCGACACGGTGCTGACGATCTCCATCCGCTCTTCGCGGATCGGCCCACGGCCGACCATAGCGAATACGTAGACGACGCCGTGGCCGGGGGCGGAATGCCGGCCGTTCTTGGCGCGTTCGATGTCCGCCTTAATCGGCGAGAACTCGGGCTGCCATTGGGCGACCTGCTGCAGCGAACGCGCGACGTCGTCATAGTTGGCATGGGTCTCTTCGCGCAGGGCCGCGTGGAGGTACGCCCCCGAAGCGACGAGTTTGTAGCCCTGCTTGAGGTTCTTTCCATCCGGCCCGACGCCGGCGCCCCGGTCGATGATCTGCTGCTGTTTCTGGTTCACTTGCAGGGCGTAGGCCGAGGCGTCGCTACCGTTTTGCAGCAGGTTGCACAGCGACAGATAAAAGCGGATGAGCACCTTTTCGTGATCTTCCCCGGCGTAAGCTAGGCGCTGATCGTCGGTCAGCATCGAGGCGATTTGCTCTTGGGCGTCTTTGCCATCGAGGGCGTCGAATTTGTCGCGCAGTTCGCGGAAGAGCAATTCCGCCTCCCGCGGTTTGCCTTCGCTCAACAGGGCCGTGGCCTTGTCGAGTTTCAGCACGTCCGCGTCGCGGCCCTTCTTGGCGATGGCCGCATCGAGCTGCGCGTGAGTCGATCCGAGGTTGCCCGAGTGGTACGTCGCGCGGATGTCTTTCAATTTGTCGGCGTGCGTGGCGCAGCCGAGTGCGAACGGCAGCAGCAGCGCGAGAATCCGCAAGCTTGAGCGACGCATGATCGACCCCCGTGTGCCTGCGACTAGCGTTTCAGGCCGTAGGATTTCGCGTACCCCTTGCGGATCGACGCCGATTCTTTGTCCGGCGCGCCGGTCTTGATGTCGACGAGTTCGAGCGTCAGCAGGTAATCCTTCTGCGTCGATGCGTTATCGCGCGTCGTGCCGGAAGTCACGGTGGCGTAGAGCATGTAATCGAAGGGCGCCCCTTGGGCTTCCATGGCCGCGAGGAATTTGCGCTGGTTCGCGGGGAGGAAGAGTTCGTCCGGCCGCAGACGCGTTTCGGTCAAGCCCGCTTGGACGAACTTGCGGCTGATCGGGGCGAACGTCCCCGAGGTGTTGATCTTCGTATCGAGGATTTCGACGATCTGATCTTTGAAGTCGCCGAGGTCTTCGGACGACTTGTTTTCGAGGCCGACGAAGCAGACTCGCTTGACGACCGGCCCCGGCACGGACGCCGGTTGAACGCCGCTGTTCTGCCGGGCGAGCAGCTTGCCGAGGGCGTCGTCGATGAGAGGCTTGTACGTTTCGGCCCCGGCGGCGTGGCTACCGGAGAGGTCTTTTTTGTCCCCGGACAACACAGTGCCGGTTTGCAGTCCCCGGCAGCCGACGACCGCGGCGATACCGGCGCCCGAACCCAACAGAATAAATCGACGACGATCCATGGCGATCCCCCGAACGAACATTCGGGGTGCAGTAGCGGGGGGAGCCGTGCGCCACAAGTGGAATTCGATCGCGGCATCGCGGGGGAATGGGAAATCGCCCGTCATTCCGCCGAGAAACCACCCACCCTACCGCGAAAGGACGTCCGACTTCTGGAACGACCTATGTGCGACAAGGACTTAGGGCTGGCAAGCGGTGTGGCGCCTTACCACGAACCCCGGAAGTGCTGAATCGACAGTTTCTCGTAGAATGTCACGATACGAGTCTTCATACGATTGGAATTCTCTGGGTGACGACACACCTCCAAAAGTTGAAAAATGAGCTGACTTCCCGGCCGGAGAACATGCTCGTCCTTGCCGGGATCGGGGTGTCACTTGCAACTTGCCCGGACGCTCAAGCCCTGAGTTGGAAGGGCCTGCTGAAGAATGGCTTGGAGTGGTGTGGCGAAATCGGAGTCGATGAATCTCGCCTTGCCAGCCAAACAACGATACTCGACAATCCTGCTGCGATTTCCGACGACTATGTCGCTGTGGCTACCTTTATCACGCGTGAGTTGCACAGGCATCGAGAAGGGGAATACGGTCGTTGGCTGGCTGAAGTTTTTCGCCCCATCACGCCGACCGACAATCGCATTGTCCATGCACTGCGTTCGCTGGGTGTCAATCTCGCAACTACGAACTACGATCACCTCATCGAAAGTGTAGGCGGAGGAAACGCCATGACATGGCGCGAGCCCGGCCGCTGTTCTGAGTTTCTAAGGGGGCAAAGTCGCGACGTATTGCATTTCCACGGTTCATGGCTCTACCCCGAATCGGTCGTACTCGGGCTCAAGTCTTACGATGAAGTCTCCAATG
>JBBRUN010000641.1:0-2665 GCA_038247765.1 Gemmatales bacterium
AATGATCCGCCCCGGCCTCCGCTAAATAAGCGACGCATTCCCGTCCGAGTCCGTCGAGGAACGTAAAGACTTGGGGCGCATCGATCTCGATCAAAATATCCAATGGCTCGAATCCGCCGAGGATCGGGTGAAGAATTGGACTCGGCGATTTCGGTGCCGTCGTCATGCTGAGTTTCCATAATCCCCGTGAGGATCTGTTACGTAATAGACTTGCAATGCGGGACTGGCTGAATCATAATCCCTCAGTTCTCGGTTCGAATCCGAGAGGCCCCATTTGCGCGTGCGATCGGGTCGGTGCTGACTAACTTTGCTCTTCTCAGTCGAGAACACCGATGCGTCCGATTCTTTTTTGCTCGCTACTCACCTTGACGGTCAATCCCGCGATGGCGGCGCACGATGTCGTCATTTATGGCGGCACCGCGTCGGGTGCGGCGGCGGCGATCCAAGCCGCGCGCATGGGCAAAACCGCCATCATCCTCGAACCGAGCCAACACCTTGGCGGCCTCACCAGCGGGGGGCTCGGTTTCACCGATAGCGGCAATAAAGCCGTGGTCGGCGGGATCTCTCGCGAGTTCTACCGACAGGTGAAGAAGCACTACGACGATCCCAAATCGTGGATCCACGGCAAGGCAGACGATTACAAGCCCTACCGCAAAGACGAAGATGCGATGTGGACGTTCGAGCCGAAGGTAGCCGAGCGAATCCTGCGCGAGATGGTGGCCGAGTCCAAAGTCCAAGTGGTCTACGGAGAGCGCCTCGACCGCAAAACGGGGGTGAAAAAGGACGGGACGAGAATTGTGTCGATCGCGATGGAATCGGGAAAGATCTATGAAGGGAAGATGTTCATCGACGCGACCTACGAAGGCGATTTGATGGCCGCCGCCGGCGTCAAGAGTACCACCGGTCGCGAATCGAATGCCGTATACGGGGAGACGCTCAACGGCGTCGCCCGGAAATGGAACAGCGGCGGCCACCGCTTCATCGTGAACGTCGATCCGTACGTGAAACCCGGCGATCCGAAGAGTGGATTGCTGCCGGGTATCGAGAAGGGACTGCCGGCCGATGGCGCGGGGGATCACCGGTTGCAAGCCTATTGCTACCGCATGTGCATGAGCAACGTCGCGGCGAACCGGGTGCCGTTCCCCAAGCCTGCGGGGTACGACGAGAGCCGGTACGAATTGCTCTTCCGCAACTTCGAAGCGGGCGACAATCGGTTTCCGATGAAGCCCGATATGATGCCGAATGGGAAGACCGACACGAACAACAACCACGCCTTCAGCACCGACTACCTCGGCGGCAACACCGAGTATCCCGAAGCGAGCTACGAAGCGCGCGCGAAGATTCTCGCCGATCACGAGAATTACCAGCGCGGGTTGATGTGGACCTTGGCGAATCACCGGCGGGTACCGCAAGCGATCCGAGACCAGATGGCGGTGTGGGGCCTGCCGAAGGATGAGTTCACCGACAACGGCGGCTGGCCCCACCAAATCTACGTCCGCGAAGCCCGGCGTCTGCTCGGCGAATACGTACACACGGAACTCGACTGCCGGAGTAAGCGGGCCACGCCCGAACCGGTGGGCATGGGTTCCTACAACATGGACTCGCACAACACGACGCGATACGTCACGGACAAGGGATTCGTCCAGAACGAGGGGGATGTGCAGGTCAGCCCCGGCGGGGCCTACCAGATCAGTTACAAATCGATTGTTCCCAGAGCGGCGGAGTGCACGAACCTGATCGTGCCGGTCTGCGTTTCTAGCTCGCATATCGCGTACGGTTCGATCCGCATGGAACCGGTTTTCATGGTCCTGGGTCAAAGTGCCGCGTCGGCCGTCTGCATCGCGATCGACGACCGCATCGGCGTGCAAAAGGTGGAGTACGCGAAGCTCTCGAAGCGGTTGCTGGCGGATAAGCAGGTACTCGAATACTCCGCACCCAAAGGCCGAGGTGTCGATCCGAAGAAACTGGAAGGCATCGTCCTCGACGACGACGATGCCGAACGGACGGGCTTCGGAGCGCTGAGCGAGGCGAACCCTCCGTTCGTGGGCCGGGGTTATCGCCACGACGGCAACGCGATGCGGGGTGAACAGCAGGCCAAGTACACCCCCCAGCTCCCCCAGGCGGGCCGCTACGAAGTGCGAATGTCGTTCCCAACTAACGAAAACCGCGCGACCAATGCGACGGTCACCATCGTCCACGCGGAGGGGACGACCAAGGTTGCGGTCAACCAGCGTAAAAAGCCCGCCTTGGCGGGTGGGTTCACATCGCTGGGAACGTTCCGGTTTGCCAAAGGGAGAACTGGATCGCTGACGATCAGCAACGAAAAAGCCGATGGTTACGTCGTGATCGACGCCGTGCAATGGATCTTCGCCGAAGACTGATTTGGCGGGGACTCGATCATGCAGAGGGACTTGGCTGCGGAGTCGGAATCGGAATGATATCTCCGTCGGCGATGGCGAATATCCCGTCGCCGGGTGCGGGGGTGATCGCGGCCGTCCCGGTCATGCTGCCGAATGCGGGCAATACGACGGCCCCGCAAGCCGCGACGAGCGGCGCGAGCACGAGGGAGACTTTGTCCCCGACGCCGCCGGTGGAGTGTTTGTCGACCTTGATGCCGGGGATGGCGGACAGGTCGAATAAGGTCCCGGAGTCGGCCATTTCGCGG
>JBBRUN010000642.1:0-2635 GCA_038247765.1 Gemmatales bacterium
AACACGAGCAGCCCCGCGAAGAGCCGATCGGTCCGCTTGGCGACGCGATCCCGCGTCCGCTGGGCGAGTTCGGCCTGTCGATTCTGCAGTTCGCTGTCATCGGGCATCCGAGAATCTCCGTCCGAGCCTGGGCCGCAGCGCCGGGGGCGAACAGATCATCGAAGGGCGCGCCGGAATATTTCTGCGCTTCGGGAAGAAAAGTGCCCACCGAACGCAATGAATTCGCGCGGAAGGCGAAAAGAATGCCGGCGCCGCAAGTCACGGGAGTAGGATCGCCTTGAGTTCGAACTTGACGGCTTGGGTCACCATCGGGCCGCTGGTTTCGTACACCGCCCGCCAGCCTTTGAGGTCCGCGAACGATGCCGGTTTTCCCGCGGGAGCGTCGTAGCTGTAGCTCGCAGCAATCCGTCGGCCGGTCTCGTTCGTGACGTAATCCGTCGGCTCGTATCCCTTCGCCGCGTTCGGCGGAAAGAGCCTCAGTTTGTTCGCGCTCGCCCACTGCTCGAAGCTCTCGAACTCCGGGTGGCTCGGCGGGTACTCCAAGTTGAAGTCGAACTGCGCTGTCTTGCCGGTGCGCTTCACCGGTTGGAGTTTGACCGTCACGCCGTCCTTCGTTTGCGACAACGGCTTGTCACCGGTGAGATCGGCGAACTCCACGGCCCAGAGTTTTTCCGCCGCGACGACGTTGAAACTGCCGCTGAGCACATCGATGGTCGCCGCGCTGCGGGGGATGCCGTCCAAGCGCACGGTGACCAATTGGCGGAAGCCGACGGTCGGCACGCGACCGCCACCGGCGCTGGCTTTGGCCGGATTCCCGCCGGCGGTCGCCGTCGCGATCTTCGGCGACTCGTCGATCATGTAGACGGGGAAACGCGGCTCCCAAGCGATTTCCAACTGCACCGCATACGCCGCGGTATCGCTGTCGAAGTCGCGTTTCGCCGCAACCTGCTTCACGCTGATGCGGAACGGCCCATCGACGCTGCTCGGCGATGCCGTGCCCTTGGTGAACTTCACGCGGTTCCCGTTGAGCCCGACCCGCGCTCCCGTTTGTTTCGCAAGCGATTCCACCGCGAGCCAGAAATCGGCGGTGGCCAGTGGCTCGACCTTCGCAGAACCTTCCATCGCCGCGATGTCGAAATCGATGCCGGCCTGTTTCTTGATGCTGGCGACCGCGAGGGCGAGACTCGATTCGGCAGCCGTCGTTTGGACGCGCATCGCCACAATCGGCCCCGGTTTCGGCAATTCTTGCGCGATGGCACCGGCGACTGCGATCAAGCATAGGTGCGAGGCTAGAGTGAAGCGCAACATCGTGGCATTCCGATTCTTGGTGGGGCCGGTCGAGTCTTCGGGACCGCACTGAACTCGATCTGCAGTTGTGCCGTCGATTCTTGGAGTTTCAATCCGAGCGGGAGACGTCCGACCTGCGTGAACCAGTCACAAAGCAATCCGCATTAGTTCTGCGACTTCTCCGCCTGCCACTCCACGACCGACGCTGTCGGCGTCGTAACGCGGCCGTTACGATAGGTGCCGTTCAAAACGAACAGCACTGAGCGCATCTCGGCCTTTTTGCGGTCGAACACGGCGATGCCGGTGCCGCTGGCCGACGCGTTGATCGGGAACTTCGGGTCGCCGTCGCGGAAATGTTCGGATTTCCACTTGCCCTCGAAGCGGATGACCACCGCACCGTCCTCGTCGCGGATCACTTTCGCGCGCACCTCGGCCGAGGTGACATCTTTGAGCTGCGGGACGAAAATCGAATCGGTGACGGGTGCGAGCGCCACGGCGAACCTCTTCGCCGCCGACTCGGAGAGCGTCCAATCCATTTTACCCTTCGGCGGGGCGAACTCGGCCCACTCGGTTTTGGTCAGCCTCACACTATCGACCGCCGGCGGCCCTTCTTGTTTGCCACCGCGATCGAGGCCGATGACCGTCACCGCGAAGCGGGCGCCGCCTTCTTTCGCGAGGCCGAGGCCGCGATCCGGAAAGGGGTTCACGGCGCGGGCGTTGCGCGGCTTCAACGCCCCGCTCGCGCCGATACCCTCATCGAGCATGGCGACGGTGCCGTCGATCCACGCCCGCTGGTTCTCGGCGTAGTTCTTCTTCGGATCGGGCTTGTGGTAGTGGAAGGCGAGTGTCTTCCCTTCGGGCGACACGACCCACAGGCCCTGCGGCCAGCGCTTCATCAGTTCGCGGAAGAAATCGCCTTCGGCACCCTTCGGCAAGCGGTCGGTATTCAAGGCGACAGGTACGAAATTCGCGGCGATCTTTCGGACGGCGGCATCCGAGTTCAGGGGGCCCGCACGGAGCCCGGCGGCGTAGCCTCAACACCGTTCCAGCGGACTGCCATCGCGATCCCGCCCGCCCGCGAGCCAGACGAGCAGCGGCCGTTGTTCGGCCCGCGCTTCTTTCAACGCCTCGGCTCCGTCGGTGTGCCAAGGGATTTGCTGCCAAGCGAAATCGGCCGCGGGGGGACGGATGGCGAGAGCCTTTTTGACGAGCGCGGCGTTCTCGGGCGCATCTTGCGCCGGCATCGGTGCGGCCGCGAGTGCGAGTAAGCCTAAGCCGACTGCCAGAATGCGGTGCATGATCTTTCCCTCCGTGGTATCCGTGCGTCATCGGCCGTACTGCCCATTCC
>JBBRUN010000643.1:0-2586 GCA_038247765.1 Gemmatales bacterium
GGCCGATACCGACGATGGGGATTTTCGGGTGTTCCATATTGGAATGTTATAGGCGGAAGGAATCGCTTTCCTACTGACCTCGCAACCGTGGACTCTTTGATCCGAACTCGGAATACTTCGTAGGCGAGCACCTCCGACCACACTGGTCTCAGAACGGCGCAATCGTCTTCGCAACGTTCCGCACGCACGATTCAATTCCAGCAGGTGTCGTGGGCAAATGGGATTTCTTCCAGCGAGGCTATTGAACGGCGCGAAACGCTGGTGTACGATCCCCAAAGCAAGACCTCACAGAGGGACTTGGCCGACAGGCCGAGGAGCGTGGTGACTTTTGAAGAGAACTACCGGATGCGTGAGAGTGACGCTGACGACACAGACCTCGATTTCGTCGCCAGACTGCTGATTTGATCGATGGCATCGCCGAACATCGCAATCTTGGCTCGCTTTTGCTACATCAGAAGATTATTGGCACACTTTTCGATAATCGCTCGTCCACCTCCGCGAGCTCACCATGCGCCATTCGAACTTGGGTATTGCGGCCGTTCTAATGGTTGCAGTGGCAGTGTCCGCAGCCGCTCCGCCGGAAGTTGCGCCGGGGGGACTTCGGTCTGCACCGGTCTCCGCACCCGATCCTTCGCCAAAAGGGGCAAGCCTTCGCCTCGGCGCGATCGACCTCCGAACCGGTGACCCGGTGCGCGCCCTGCGCGTGCTACCCGAAGGGAAACAACTGGTCACCGCAGTGACCGGCAAAATTCATAAATGGACCTTGTCCACCGGACGCTTGGCGTACACATCGCGCGCCCCCACAGAGTCGGAAGCATTCCCTCGGAGAGAGCGTGAGCGAATACCTCATGACATTGAGTACACCCATGGTCGCCTTTCGTTGGCCTCGGACGGCCGATCACTATTGTTTCCTTATTACGGCAAACTCTGCCGCTGCGAACTGCACCTCAACGAAAAGCGAGTCGGTCTTCCTTGGCTGAGCGACGAAGAAGGCTCCTCGGCCGTGGCCCACGCTGCGTCCGGCGGTTCCGTCTTCGCGCTCGGGACACGCGGGCACCTGTACGAACTTCCCGCCAAGGCCGCCGCTTGGACGATGCTGGAGATCGCCCCGGTTCATTCCGCGAAAACCCATATGCACTTGGCGGTGGGCGAAGGCATCGTCGCCATCGCCGGGGCGGCGAAGCGCGCATTCGGGCCCGAAAGCGCGGTCCGCCTTTGGGATCCCGCCCAAGGGAAAGCGGCCGGCGAGATCGAGCCCGGCGGGCCGGTCGACGCCCTCGCCGTTTCGGCCGACGGCAAGTGGCTCGCCTTCCACTTCTTCGACACCGACGGCAAGACCACCGTCGAACTCCGGGACGTGGCGACCCTCAAAACGCGGACCACTTGGAACCACCCCACCGGCCCCGTGATCGGCCTGTCTGCCGACGGTGGCAAAATCGCGCTCGCCGGAACGCGCCCCGACGGCTACCGCGTCGAAGCCTTCGACACGGCGACCGGCAAGCTCCTCCAATCGTGGCCGCTCATCGGCGACGAGATGCTGCACCTGCACTTTCTGCTCGATGGTTCGGAATTGATCGCCGGCGGCGAGCAGGGCGTCATCCACCACTGGGATGTCAAGACCGGCAAGTCGAAGCGGCCCGTCGTCGGCCATCTCGGCGGCGTGCAGGCCGTGCTGGCGCTGAAGGACGGCCGCACGGTCACCGGCGCCACGGACGGCGTCCTCATTTTGTGGGATGCGGCGGGGAAAGAATTGCGCCGGTTCACGGGGCACAAACAGCCGGTCACTTCGCTCGTCCTATCCGCGGACGGCAAGACGATTTTCAGCGGGGCTCAGGATAAAACCCTCCGCGAGTGGAAGCTGGCCGACGGCACGGAAGTGCGCGCGGTGAGCTTCGATAAGCCGGCGGACGGGCCGGGGGTCTACGCGCTGGCGCTGTCGCCGGACGGCAAAACGCTGGCGGTCGGGCTGAAGTCGGGCGTCCGCCTGTTGGCGGTAGCCGACCTCAAACCGACGGGGGAATTGGTGGTGCCGAAGCCCGAAGCGGCCGTCCCGGCTACGCCCGTCCCGAGGCCGATCTTCTTCCGCAACTGGGTCGTCGCCTTGGCTTTCGCTGGCGAAGGGCGGCTGGTGTCGTGCGACCGCGCGGGGGGCTACCGAATATGGGATCTGGCCCGCCCCGGCGAGTTCATCGCTCTCACTTACGCGCCGAAAACGGGTCCGCACGAACTGGCCCGCGAAGCCAATTCCGTGGCCGTGTCTCCCGATGGGAAAACGGTGGCGGCGACAATGTCCGTGCAGGGCCTAAAAGCAGCGTGGTCGACGCTCGGCCTCTGGGACGCGGAAACGGGGAAGCCTATCGGCAAGTACGGGCTCCCCTCTATGAACTTCGGGAATGGAGTCGCCTTCACCCCGGACGGCAAGCACGCTGTGATCGGCGGCGAGCGCGGCGGCCGAGTGATCGGCGACGAGCGCCGCGGCCAAATCTGGGTCATTGATGTCGAGTCCAAGATGATCGTGCAAACGGTCGAAGCGCCGTCGCGGACGCTGAGCTTGGCGGTGGCGCCCGATGGCAAAACTTTCGTCAC
>JBBRUN010000644.1:0-2583 GCA_038247765.1 Gemmatales bacterium
CCAACGCGAGGTCTCGATGGCGGGTTCTTTGGCCGGGAAAGTCGCATTGATCACGGGCGCGTCGTCCGGTATCGGCCGGGCGACGGCTCTGGCCCTCGCCCAAGCCGGGGCCGATGTCGTCCTCAACTACTACAGCCTCCACGACGACGCCGACACGACCGCCCGGCAAATCCGCGCCCTCGGCCGCAAGGCTCTGCTCTACCCCGTCGATGTCTCCGACCAATCCGCCGTCGAATCGATGGTCGCCGATGCCGTGGCCAAACTCGGCCGCATCGATCTGTTCGTCTCCAGCGCCGTCTACAGCGACCGCGAACCGTTCCACACTGCCAACATGGCCGGCTTCCGCCGCACCCTCGACGTGTCCATGATGGGGGCCTACTACGGCTTGCGGGCGACCTGCAATCAGATGATCGAGCAGGGCGAAGGCGGAGCCGTGGTCATCGTGTCATCCCCGCACGGGCAGATCGCTTTCCCCAATTGCATGGCCTACAACATGGCCAAGGCCGCGCTCGACATGATGGCCAAGACCGCCGCGACGGAATTGCTGCCGCACAAGATCCGCGTCAACTGCGTCTACCCCGGCTGGACTGACACCCCGGGCGAACGCAAGTTCCTCAGCGACGACGGCATCGCCAAAGCCGCGCCGAGTTTGCCGTGGGGCCGCTTGGCAACCGCCGAGGAAATCGCCGGGGCGATTCGGTTCTTGCTGGAGCCGGGCGCCGACTACATCACGGGGACGATCCTCCACATCGATGGCGGCCTCTTCCTCCCCTGGTGGAGCAAGCGCGGCAGCGGGGATTTGTGAAAGTCGCAAGATTTTCACCGCAGAGAAAGAAGAGGACGCGGAGAGCAACAATGAATGACTCACTGATCGAAGACGAGCACTTATGATCTTCAATTTGATGAGTCGGTAGCTCGATACCATTTTTTGCCTCCTCCGCGTCCTCATCTTTCTCTGCGGTGAAAACTCTTCCTGCCGAACGCCCTTGGAAATATCCATGACAATCCATGTCCCGAATCACCCGCTAGTGCAGCATCACCTCGCCGCGCTCCGGGATGCGACTACGCCGCCACAGTTGTTCCGGCACTTGGTCAACGAGATCGCGCAGATCCTCTTCTACGAGGCGACGCGGGATTTGAAGTTGAAACCCGCGACCGTGACGACGCCGGTGGCCCAAGCCACCGTCGCGATCCTCGCGGAAACCATCGCACTGGTGCCGGTGTTGCGGGCTGGCCTCGGCATGGCCAACGCGATGCTCGAAGCCCTTCCCACGGCCAGCGTCTGGCATCTCGGCTTGTACCGCGACCACCAAACGCTGAAGCCCGTGACGTACTACAACAAGCTCCCGGCCGACCACGGGTTGGACGTCGCCTTCGTACTTGACCCCATGCTCGCCACTGGCGGCAGCGCCATCGAAGCGATCAACATCCTCAAGCGTGCCGGAGTGCCGAGCGTCCGGTTCATCGGCCTCATCGCCGCGCCGGAAGGGGTGAAGGCTTTGCAAGAAGCCCACCCGGACGTACCCGTGTATTTGGGCGCCATCGATTCGCACTTGAACGAGCTGGGGTACATCGTCCCCGGTCTCGGCGACGCGGGGGATCGGCAATTCGGCACGGTGTGAATCCCATCTACGGGATTATTGGGCGAGCCGGCCAGCGTGTGGCAACGATTCTTGGATGTTTTCGGCCCATTTTGTTAGAACTCCAAGAATCGTCGTCATTGGTTCGATTTTCGGCATGCCCTTTGGGCTAGGTTTCAGTTTCGGTCATTCTCCACACCCCCCCCGCCGAAAGCAGCGAAAGCAGCGAAAGCTAAGAAAGCTCCGAAAGCTAAACCGCATTGCCGAACGTTATGCTCGCTCTCCAAAGGTGTTGCGTCAATTCTTGAAGTTTCTTCGCGATGAGCTGTTTTGTAGTTCACGCTCGGCATGACGCCGGTGAGAATCCTGTGCGGAAATGGCGTCACGCAGAACGTGACCGACAAAGCCTCCAAGAATTGTTGCTGCGCCTGCCGGTGGAATTCACCGCGAAGAACGGAGAACGAGACGACGTTCGGCAAGGGATTCCTGGTCACTCCTGTACCGCGATTTCCCCGCCGTCTTTGGTGATCCACGCCCGCAGTTGATCTTCCGGCATATCGCTGCGGAAGGATCGCACCGACCCATCGGCCAGCGCGACTTGGAAGATGTTTTTGAACAATCCGCCGAGCTTGGGCACCGGCTGATCGCGGTCGTACAGCAGGACTTCGGGCATCGTCCACGGCACCGCTTCGGCGGCTTCCACAATAAGGATGGTGTTGGAAGTGCCATGGGTGATTTCGTGCATTTTCGGGCCGGGCATACCGTCGGTGAAGATCGCTGAGGGTTTGACACCGGCTCTGCTGACGAAGACCCGGTAGTGGGTGTAACCAGCGGGGACATTTGCCGAATCCGCCTTGGGGTGCCGATAGACCTTGACTAAAAACATCGCTACCACCGCGATGCGGAGCATCCATTTTGCAATACGTTGCCGGCGGAGACAGCGTGGGCAGTTTTCCGTCATTGTGACTTACCTCTTCTGGATATCCACCGCGAAGAACGGATC
>JBBRUN010000645.1:0-2578 GCA_038247765.1 Gemmatales bacterium
GGCCGATTCCACTTTTCCTTTGCTGCACGACGACCCCGTCCCGCAGGCACCGGTGCTGCACGAGGAACAGCCGCCCTCGGCGGTGCCGCAACCGGGCTTCTCGCAGGTGGTCTTGGGTTCGACGGGATCGATCCGTGTTTCGGTTCGGGAGATGTCGTGCATTCGCACGGCCGATTCGAATTGGTCGGAAAGGTCCGCGAGCAGCCCATCGAGTTGGCACTCGCCCAACGGCAGCGCGTGCAGAATCGCCCCGCGGCCATCGAGCGTCACTTCGCAATCGAGGAACGTCACGGCTTGATCGGTGAGGTTCGCCACATCGAGGATTTCACCTGCGAGCCGGTTCGCTCGCATTCGGTCGGCTTCGTCGGATAGCTCGACCAAGCGCAGGAGTTCTCCACCGTGGTCGAACGAGGTCGCGGCCCGCGCTTCGCAGAGAACCGTGCCGATTTCTAGGCCGCGCGATGTCCGAAGCACGACCGACGACCCGCGTGACAAGTCGTTGTCAGTGGCGAAGCGGCCGACGAACGCGGCGGTGCCGTATTGGACCAAGTAGTCGGGCATGGTTCACAGACTCATGGGTTCGTCGAAGCCCAGGTAACCGCGCATGTGCTTGTCGTATTCGCCTTGGCCGAACTCCGAACTGAGGTCGAGCCGGAGTTCGTTCACGACTTTGATGCTGTAATCCTTCACCCAGCCGCTCCAGCAGTCGGCGCAGATTTCACCCGTAATCCGCAAGCCTTCGATGCCGTCGATCGGCGCTGCGGCCAGCGGCTTAGCCCGTTTGCCCTGCCCGCAACCGGGGCGTTGGCAGCGGAAGCCGGTGTCGATGCCGTCGTCTTCAACGGCGACGGCCGGGGCGGCGTTCGGCGTCGGCGCGCCGAGTTTGTTGAGCGCCAAGCCCATCGCATCGCGGGGCATCTTGTCGCCCCGTTCGTCGGCGACTTTGTAGCCCGCCGTCATCACTTCGATGGCCTTGGCCGGATCGTTCAACTTCGTGTGGCATTCGCCCAGCAGTTGGTAAACCTTCGAAAACTGCGGCGAGAGCTCGAGCGTCCGCGCGAACGAGAGCACCGCTTCGTCGTACTGGTTGTTCTCCATGAACAACTGGCCGAGGCGGAAGTGCCCGAGTTCGTTCTCGGGGTCGTCGGTAGTCATCTTGCGGAACTGGGCGATGCGTTCGTCCAAGGCGCTCATGGCATAGTCCAAGTTAATGTTGATCGCTATGACAAGAAAAACAGTTTTACCGCAGAGACAGAAGACAACATAGAGATAAGCGAGGGACTCGATCCGGGATGAGACAGTCGCTCTTCAATAATTTCATTCTCCGCGATCTCTTCTTGCTCTGCGGTAAATATCTTATTCCCTTTACTTTTCGCCCGCCAGAATCAGTACCGGCAGATCGACGCTCGCGGTCTTCTTCGTCACGTTGTCGGTGCAGCTCAGGCGGATGGTGTATTTGCCGGCCCGCGTCATCGGCAGCAGGAACCGCACCGTGTAGTTCGGCAGTTTGTCGTCGAGGTCGATCCCTTCGTGGAACAGCGGCTTGGTCATCAGCGGTTTGCCGCCGTTGTCGAGCGGGATCATTTCGAAGCGCAAATTCGGCTGCTTCTTGTCGGTGTCGCGTTTGAAGCCGACGGCCGTGTAATTTACGAAGATCGCTTGGCCGACGACGCCGGTTGTCGGCGCGGCCGTCTGGCCCCGTTCGTCGAGGCTGGCGTAGACGGCGACGATGCCGAAGTCCGGCGCGGTCACTTCGAATTTGCGCTCGAGAGTTTGGCTCGGTTTGTCTTTGGCCGCTTTGTCGGTGACGGTCACCTTCATGGTGAATTCGCCGGCCGGGTGATCGACGCCGAGCGTGACGAACGCCCGCGCGGCGACCTTGCTGCCGCCGAGTGGGACGAGTTCGATCTTTTCCAACGGGTCTTGCTTCAGGGTCGCTTTGCCGTTCTTGTCGACGACTTCCATCACCATCGAATAGTGCACGCGGCCTTCGTCGCTGATGGTGATGCCGTCGATGTCGTAAGAGACGAAAAGGATGTCGCCGGGGATGAGCTTGCTGTCGGCGCGGGTCGGCCCGAGGACGCCGTAGGTGTTGCGGACGTTGGTGATTTCGAGCTTACCGGCTTGGGCCGGAGCGTAGGCGAGCAGTGTTGCGACGATCAGAGACGGGGACATCGGGGAGTTCCTTTCAAAAGCGGAATCGGGGGGACTGCCGGAAGTCCCAACGCGCGAGACGCGGTTTTGTTGCGGCTTCCCGTCATGTTATCAGGAATGGCCGCCAGAGGCATTTTTGCTGAACCCTCCGTTACTTCTTGTCCACTTCCTTCCAGAACTCCGCGGCCGGCTTGCCGTTGATCTTTTCCAGCGTCTTGATGGAGCGAAGAATCTCGGTATCGCGCTCGGGCTTGAAGTCGCACCGGAGTTCCTTCAGGGGCATCCGTTTCAGCAGAGAAAAGTCTGTTACCTTCGTGCGATCGATGAAGAGCACTGTCAAGTCATTGCAGTCCTTGAAGAGGGCTAACCCCGCGTCGCTGACCTGCGTGTGGTAAAGGGAGAGATAACTCAGATCGTTGCAGAC
>JBBRUN010000646.1:0-2566 GCA_038247765.1 Gemmatales bacterium
GCCACCGTACAGGCCCTTCGTGTGGAACACGAGAATTTTCAAATCGGCGACATAGCGGTTGGCGTTGTTCGGCCGTTGGATCACGGCGCACCAGTTGAACGCCCCTTCGCGGACGACGCGGACGACGCCGCCGGCGCTGCCGCTGGCCGTGTCCGGTTGCCCGATTTGGTTGAACGTGATATCGTCCATCATTGAACAGGCGCGAATCGTCAACTGCAAGTTACTGCCCAGGGTGCTCACCGACCGCCGGGGCAAATTGCCCGCGGTACCGGCAATCCAATTTTGCGGGATCGGCTGTCCGCCACGAGCTTGCCAACCGATGGGGTCGAGGAAAACCGGGTAGCTCGGGTTGTTGTCGAGGGCCTTGGCCGGCAGCGGCGCGCCGGGGTTGTCCATCGCGCTGAAGAAGGCATCTTCGGTACCCGGCCGCTCCACCACTTGTGTCTGCCACCAGATGCGGGCGATGCCGTCGGCTTGGCTGGCGGTTTGGCCGCTGCGGTCGTCGCGCAGGGCCACGCTCATCTGCATGGCGCCCAGCGGGAACAGCGTCATCAGACTGATGATGCCGAGAGCCATGACGAAGAGCGCCACGAGCACTTCGGTGAGGCTCAATCCCGGTCGGTTGGCGGTGGATCGCATCATGGCAGGTCTTCGTGCGGTGGTTCGGGCCTATATCGATTACGCGCGCCGGGCCGGTTATCTTCCGGCGAATCCTACCGAGCGGTGGGCGTCAGCCCTCCGAGGAATTATCGCGCCGGCGCCTCGGATCACACGGAGGGCTTACGCCCACCGCACGGGGGGGTCACAATCCCGTGTTGAATCCGTCTTTGGTCGCCGCGAACGGGTCGGCGTTCGGCGGCAGCGTCACGGGTTGGGTGGCGATCGCGCCGGTCTTGCTGTAGATCACGATCAAGCTCATTTGCCCCGCGGCTTCGAAACTGGCCCGGTCGCCGAAGACCGGCGAGGGGAAGCTCGTGTTGCGAACCCAAAGAATCGATCTGCCCAAGGTCGTGTTTAACACTTCGCCGTTCGGCGCGAACAAGATATCCACGCTGTTTTCGACAGTGTTCCGCACGACTTGACTCGAGCTCAAGGTGAAGTCGATGGCGTTGTCGCCGGTGAGTTGCAGGATCGGCTCCCCGAGCATCGGCCGGGCCTTGCGGATGAAGCCGAAGCTGGTCGTGGTGGCGAATGTCAACGAGCCCAAATTCGGCAAGGACGCCGAGTTCACGGGGAGCACGCCCGTGTTGGGTATGGTGCTGGTCAAGCGTAACAAGAGGCCGTACTCGGGCAGGGAGAGGGTATCTTCGGCGGCGACATTCGACTGCAAATCGGCGACATCGACTCCGGCCAACGTGGCCGTGCGCACCCCGGCACCGTCGTCCCGAATCACGATCCGCGGCCCACCGGTTCCTGCGGGCCGTGGCAAGTACGGTTCGGGCACTTCGAGGTACTGGGCTTCCTTGATCTGCGTGCCGTTGATGATGAACCGGACGCCGCGGGGCGCCCCTTCGCGCTGGGCTTTGCTGCGGGCGATGAGCAACCAGCCGGAGGCGCGGTCGCCGGCGCCGACGGTCTTGTGGCCATCGATCAGCCCGGAGTACGAGATCGACACCGTGATGCCGACGAGCACCAAGATCAAGCCGATGACGACGAGCAGTTCGATGAGCGTGAAGCCCGTGCGGGCATATTTTCGTTGGAGTCGCATGGTTCAATCCCCCTTGCCGCCTTCGCGGCGGAGTCGGTAGCTGAGGAGGTTATCGTTGTTGGAGCCGGCAAAAATACTCGGTTCCCAGAGTTTGTTCGGTCCGGCCGAGACCAACGTCGGCACGAAGTTTTGCGTCGCCGCGGGGTAAGTGCCGGGGATCCCGGCGAAGGGCGGGGTATTCGCGGTGAGCTGTCCCCACGCTAAGGCGGACATGATCGCCGGCAGCTTCCCGGCGGGGTCGTTCGGGTCTCGCAGTTGGCCCGCCTTGATGTACGGCGGCGCGTTCAACTCGGGCGTGTAGGCCATCCGCACGAACGCGATCGGCGTACCCCAAGCATCTTTGAAAAGCCGGGCATTCCAACCGCCCACGGCGGCGGGCGCTGAATAGTCGGTCGATTGCTGCTGCAGGCCGTCGCTGTCGAGCATGGCCCCGCCGCCGGCGTTGGACAAGACCGCCAAGTAGAAGCAGGCCCCGGATTCTTCCGGCGAAGTTGCGGTGCTGGTCGGCAGCGTGTTGAACACGGCCTTGGGCGGTAGCGAGATCATCCCGTACGCGGTGGTCACAGTGGTAGCCGCTTTCGCCTCGGCGAACGTCATCGGCAGTTCGTTCTTCGCTTTGGCGTAGAGCAACAGCGACTCGGCCGCGTCCGGGTTGCCGTTGGCGGCGATCAGCGCGTTCGGCCACTGGCCTTGGTTCTTCTTGTGGTCTTCTTTGACCGACTCCAAGATGACCTTCCACCGGTTATCTAGCGCCGTGTTCAACTTTTGCAGCGTCGTTTCGCTGGCAACCTTCGTCTGGCCGGCGCGGACGCGCATGAACGCCCCGACGGACAGGGCCGCGAGCGTCCCGATGAGGGA
>JBBRUN010000647.1:0-2562 GCA_038247765.1 Gemmatales bacterium
GGCGGTGGGATAGACTCAGAATAACAGAACGTTGAACGGATGGAAAGCAGATTTGCGCCGACGGGCGAACCAACGATTCTCGGAGGTTTTCGTAGAGCGGGTGGACTATTTTGTTTGAATTCCAAGAATCGTCGCTATTGGTTCGAGTTTCGGCATGCTCTTTGAGCAAACTTTAGGTTTTAGGTTTCGGTCATTCTGCGTACCCCCCCGGCTGAAAGCAGCGAAAGCAGCGAAAGCAGCGAAAGCTCCGAAAGCGAAACCGAATTGCCGCTCATTGATTCTTGGAGTTTCTTCGCGATAAGCTGTTTTCTTAGGTCGCGCTGTGCGTGACGCCGGCGAGCCTCGGGTACGGGAATGGCGTCACGCCGAGCGTGACCGACAAAGCCTCCAAGAGTCGTTGCTACACCCGTGACGACAGGTACATCGAGAATTGAACGAAACCGCGTCCGCGTTGAAAACCGGAGTTTGCCATATTCGCGTATCTAATTGTGGAGAAAGACCTTGCGGCCAAATGTGTCGTTCTAAAAACACCGAGTTTCTACGTGGACGCGGTTTACGTGCCACGGGCCGAGTGGGTGAAGAATCCCGGAAAGCGGTGAATCGAACGGTGCCGGGAAACGCAACGGAGCGACCGAGGAAGCCGCTCAAGGATTTTCGTTTTCAGTCAAGTTCCGTGGCCATGAGAGCGGTTCGGTGTGCTTGGTGACAGGTGAGTCCACTATGGCGTGTATGTTGCAAGAAACCCATGCAGGAGCCGATTGAGTTCGATGCCACATGCACTAAACGCATCGGCTACTGCTTCCAAGTCGGGAATCTCGAACACCTTTCCGGTGGTGAGGCGGGCCTCTCCACTTGGCCCTGTACACGGTTTGCCGTGCAGAATGTCGTTACGCAGATGCACAAGGTCGGCGAATACCTTGGCAACGGTTGCGAGTTCATCACGCTCTGCTGATTTGGGTATGTTGCGAGTTAGATCAATGAGCTTCTTTGCGATCTTGCCTGCGGTCAGCTCATCTTTGACGAACGAGCTCAGCGAGCCGGGTCGGATGCGTTCCGCGCAATACACAGCATTCCACTCGCAAATGGCGAAGCAGAAACACGCGGAACCAAGCGCGTGCATGTAGTCTGACCGAACAGGTTGCCGAAGGCGGTCGTCTTTCACTGAGGCGTGCCTCCGGTTGTGTGCTGATTGCCGCCGAACGATAAGGAAGCTATCCTGCATGCCACCGCGGGCTTCGCCGGTTGGTCCACGACCGCGGCGTGCGGGATAGATTCCCGTTGGACTGAACCGCGTAGCGCCCCCGAGCTATGGGGACAGTATCGGCCGCTCCGCGTTCCCAAACGCAACTCTACCGCAGACCGGCGACCGCTACCAAGCGTTTTCGGTCGGGTTCTCCGCCGAATTCGCACGTTCCGGCACCGATCGTCGCTACTTCGGTTTAGCCGCGCGACTTGTCGCAAGGCTATGCGTGCCGGGCGAGGGGAGCAATGCGGAAATCCCAAATCCGCGCGGACAATCTTGAAGGGCTAAGCGCACCGAGTTTCACAACCCGAGCGGTGGGCGTCAGCCCTCCGAGGAAGCCAAACGCCGTGCCGTTCAAACACTCGGAAGCTGTCCGAGAAGGCCTCATCCTATGAATCCTTGTATTTGAACGGCGGGTAAGTTGGATTCGGGGCCATGCGGTTGAGGAGCAATGGGATCGCCCGGATCCGGATCATGCATTCGCTCGAATCGGTTCGGCGTTCGTAGTCTCGGCTCAGTCGCCGGGCCCGCCCCAGCCAAGCGAACGTCCGCTCCACCACCCAAGCGCTCGCGGTCGAGTTGCTCGAAGACTTTCGGGGCGGCTTGGGCGTCGACCGCGATATGCCGCTTGCGCCCCCGCATTCGCTTGCCGCCGTCGTAGCCGCGTTCGCCGCCGACCTCCGCCCCCTCACCGTCTGGCTGTCGATGCTGCCGGCGCTCGGCGTCGGTTCCCCGCTCGGGACGGTCGTCTCCCCAGGTAGCCCTCGCGGAGCACTTCGAGCACCGCCTGCCACGTGCCGTCGTCCCGCCACGCGGCGAAGTACTCGTACATCGTGCTCTTGGGTGAACGGCCGGACTTTTTGGATGGTTTGGCGAACCGACAGCTCACGCTGCCGGAGTCTACAGTTTTGCTATACCAAATCTGGCAGTTCACGCTGCCGGCACGCCGATTGAGAACACCACTTTTACTCGAGGTGCAACATGTGCGGTTTCCATCGTTCGCTGATGTTGGCTTTGGCTATCGGGCTGCTCGGAGCCATGCCGGCCGCGGCCCAAGAGAAAAAGGATCCTGCGTACCCCGAGACCGCAGACGGGCTGAAGAGCCAAATCGCCGACTTGTACGCGGCCACCAAGGACGGCGATAAGAAAAAGGGAGCCGAATTGGCCAAGGCCTTGGCGCTGCCGAAGCACGAAGCGTGGTTCCAAGAGATCTTCGGCGAGGAGAAAGGCACCAAGTTGGCGGCCGATTACGGCAAGCAACTCCCCAAACTCGAAGGGGACATCGGCCAGTTGTTCGCCAAAGCTGTGAAGGCGGAGCA
>JBBRUN010000648.1:0-2517 GCA_038247765.1 Gemmatales bacterium
GATCTGGTTGATGAAGATGATGCACGTCCGCGTCTTGCTCAGGGACGGGTTGAGCACCCGCAGCGCCTGGCTCATGAGTCGGGCCTGCATCCCCATGCTCGGCTCGCCGATGTCGTTGTTCAGTTCGTTTTTCGGCACGAGCGCCGCCACGGAGTCGATGACGATCAGATCGACCGAATTCGACTTCACGAGCATCTCAGCGATGCGCAGCCCCTCTTCGCCGTAGCTCGGCTGGCTGACGAGCAGCGATTCGAGATCGACGCCGATCTTCTTGGCCCAGCTCGGGTCGAGGGCGTGTTCCGCGTCGATGTACGCCACGACGCCACCGGCCTTTTGGACGTTGGCGACGGCGTGCAGGGCGATGGTCGTCTTGCCCGAGCTTTCGGCGCCGTAGATCTCGACGATCCGGCCGCGCGGCAAGCCTTTGCCGCCGAGGGCGATGTCGAGGCCGATTGAGCCGCTGCTGATCCCTTCGATTTCTTGGGAAGCGACATCGCCCAGGGACATGATGGCGCCTTCGCCGAATTCCTTCTGGATTTGGCTGAGGGCCGATTTGAGTTCGCGATTATCTTTGGCTGCGGCCATGGGATGGAATCCTGCACAGTGTGGTAATTGGTTCTTTCCGGTTGGGGAAAGAGTAGTAGTGTACACGGAACCAGTAGCGGAGAAATGTCGGTTGCGAGAATTTTGAACTTTCCCGACGCGCTTCCGCGCCGGTACTTTAATGGTGGTTTCTGCGATTCTCTCGGGGCGTAATGGGAGTAACGAATGAATCCGCCCCGCATCCCCGATCCTCGGGATATCGAAGTGATCGACGACGCCACCGCCGCGATGTACCGGGCCATGACGCCGGCGCAGCGGGTGATCGCGGCCTGCGACGCCCACACGACTGCGCGCCTGATGACGACGGCACGCGTCCGCGAGATTCACCCGGAATGGCCGGACGACGCCGTCTCCGCCGAAGCGGCGCGGAGGTTGACACGTGGATCAGCATGAACTCATCCGCTACTCACTCGGGACGCTCGAACGGCTCGCGGTTCCGCACATGATTGTCGGATCGTTCGCCGGGTACGCCTACGGCGAACCGCGATTCACCCAAGACATCGACATCGTGCTCGACCTGCCCCCGTTTGCCATCGACCTTTTCTGCCGTGAATTCCCGGCACCGGAGTTCTACGTCAGCGCGGACGCGGTTCGCGATGCCGCCCGGGATCGATTTCAGTTCAACGTGTTACACCCGTCTTCGGGTAACAAGATCGATTGCATTTTCCCGAAATCGGACGAGTGGGGTTCGACCCAATTGGGCCGACGACGACGGGTGCAATTGCTCCCCGGTGTGGAAGCGTTTATTGCGAGCCCGGAGGACGTCATCCTCGGTAAGTTGTGGTACTACGCGGACGGCGGCTCTGAGAAGCACCTCCGCGACATCGCGGGGATTCTCCGCATCAGCGGCGATCAGGTCGACCGGGGCGACGTCGCCGCGTGGGCCGCGAAACTCGGGTACGCCGAAATCTGGAACGCGATCCTCAAAAAAGTGGACGGTGGCTGATGGCCGAACAACTCCAGCACGATCCGAATCGGACGCTCGATCGACCGGCGGTGGAAAGCCCCTCCACGTTGGACGTGACCGGGGCGTATCAGCCGGTCGCCGATACGGAACCGCGCGCGACCCGTGTCGCGACCGATGCTCCGGCCATTCCCGGCTATGCCATCGTGGGGGAAATTGCCCGCGGCGGAATGGGCCGTGTATTGGCCGGGCGGGAACTCGCCCTCGACCGTGAAGTGGCGATTAAGGTCTTGCTGCCGGGGGCGGATGCCGGACGCTTCGTGATCGAATCGAAAATCACCGCGAAACTGCCGCACCCGAACATCCCGCCGGTGTACGCACTCGGGGCACTCGCGGACGGTTCCCCATTTTTGGCGATGAAATACATCCGGGGTCGCACGTTAGCGGACGAACTGAATGCCCGACTTGATCCGAAAGCCGAACTGCCGCGATTCCTGCAAATCTTTGAGCAGATCGCCCAAGCGGTCGGCTTCGCCCACGCGCGCGGGATCATTCACCGCGATCTGAAACCGGCCAATGTGATGGTCGGCGAGTTCGGCGAAGTGCAAGTCATGGATTGGGGATTGGCCCGCGAAGTTCGGAGTGGGGAGTTGGGACTGCAGAGCGAAGATTCCGAGATTCTCCATCCGGAAATGACGCAACCCGGGGCGATCATGGGCACGCCGGCGTACATGGCCCCGGAGCAAGCGCGGGGGGAATCTGTCGACGAAAGGGCCGATGTATTTGCGTTGGGCGGCATTCTGACAGCCATTCTGACCGGGAAGGCGGTGTTCGCGGGCGGCAGTGCGGTCGAGACGATCCAACGCGCCGCGTCCGGCGATACGGGGGAGGCGCTCGCGCGGTTGGCGGTTTGCGGGGCCGATGCGGAACTATTCGCGGTGGCGACGACCTGCCTGCAAGCCGAGCGCGACGCTCGTCCCGCCGACGGCCGAGCAGTAGCGACGTTGGTA
>JBBRUN010000649.1:0-2505 GCA_038247765.1 Gemmatales bacterium
CTCCGAGTCAACGGTTTCAGTAAGGGCTTGGTGGTTTCGAACGGCCGGGTCGACATCCACAGCGGGGATCACAACGCCGTCTACACCCGCAGAGATATTTTCTTGACTGACGACAACATGACCGCCAAACAAAAGTTTAAGGCTGAAAAAGACGCTAAGTCTTACCTCGGAGATGGCAAAATCGCCGACACCGGATTGACCTTCTTCCAGCTCGCCGACCTCGGCGTCGCTTGCAAACTCGATGCGGACAAAGCCGTCGTCGTCGAATCGGTGAAGGCCGGTTCCCCGGCCGACGTGGGCAAGTTGAAAGCAGGGGATGTCCTCAGCCTCGTGAATCTGCGTCGGGTCAAGTCGCTCGACAAGGTCGAAGAGCTCTTCCGTTACGCGATGATGGACGGGCCGAAAGCGAAAGTCGCGGTGCTCCGCGGCCAAGAAAGCCTCGACCTCGAAATCCTCTTCCCCTGAGTCGGTCCGTCGGGGCGCTTTGCGACGAACCCTTCTCACACGGCCAGCGTCTTGCGGATCATCGAAGAATCGAAGGCCCGCCCCGGCCGCCGCTACCTGCCGCCGGAAGCGGGGAAGTAGTTCACCAGTCGATCAGAATCTCGCCGCGGTCGCGGGTGACAGCGCTCCAGAAGAGCCGTTCGTCGATGGAGGGGCTGAGCGTGCGGACGCTGCCGTCGAAGAGCAGTACCGGTAGCCCGGCGGAGAATGGCGTTTGCGGAGTGCCCGACCAAGCATCTTCGAGCTTCGGTTTGACTTGGAAAGTTTTGCCAGGCACGGAAGCGCGTGTGGACGCCACACCGTTGATTGTGGTCGTGACCGGGAAAACGTCTTCCAAGATCCCGCGATCTGCGAAAGTCGCCCGACGTTCTTCGAGAAAACCATACCGTTGTGTCGAAGCATCGTATCCCGGATCAATCGCCCAGTACGAACTGTATACTGAGAGCGGCCCCTCGGGTGTCGTGATTTGCGAAGTGCGACAATAACGTTCCGCGACGGCAATCGTATTGGATGTGCCATCGGAAAACCCGGAGGCGATGTTGGGTCGCCCCTCCAAAGCCGTCATATTGAAACAGTAACTCGTGGGATATTGCTTCGGCACAGCATCTCCAGCGGTCGGGTCACCGGGACTGATCAGCACTTTGCGGATGGGGTAGAATTTGGCGATATCCTCATCCGTGTGTATAGGACCGGCGTAAATCGAACCGATCGCCTCCAAATAAGGAAATAGCGCCAGCACGAATGATGAGTCGACCAAGAACGTCACCTTCAGTGCATTTTGAACGCCGGGGAACTTCCCATCCGCATCGTGGGCGCCCTGCATCGCCAGCCCAATTTGCTTGAGATTGTTGGTACTTTCGATCCGCTTCGCGCTCTCGCGCACTTTTTGCACAGCTGGCAAAAGCAGTCCGATGAGGGTTGCGAAGATCGCAATGACAACGAGCAACTCGATTAGGCTCAGTCCGGCGTGGGTGGTTTTTCGCATGGCATGTACTCGAATCGTTGTTGAGAGGAAGTTTGCCGAACTCTGACAAAGAACTGCGGACTCCATTGTTGAATTCCGCAGTTCGCCACACCGGCGGACACCACCGAGGATAGCAGTCTCAGAGGTTCACTTTGGCACCGCGATCCAACCGCTCGTTCCGCCCTTCACGGGCGTTCCGTTTTGCAGGATCCAGATCGTCGCTTCCATGAAGTAGTCGTTGGCCAGCGGCAAGTACGTTGCGTTGTTGATGACGATGGTGTAATTCCCGTTGCCCCAAGTTGCATTCTGAACGACACCAAAGACCGGTTGACCACCGTTCATGGGGACTTTCTTCAGCTGAACCTTGATGCTCGTCGTCATCGCGGCACCGGGTTTGTATGTTCCGCCGGCCGGGAAGTTCCACGTCGGCATCGGACCCGCGATGGGCTCTACCGGCACGCAGGTCACGGTGGGCGCCTGAGCTTTTGCTTCCGATCCCCAAGCGAGGATGGCCAACCCGACAATGAGAACGGTTCCGAGTCGCAACATGTTTGCACCTTTCCGAGGAAGTGGGATCAAGACCACGTGATCCTACCCCCCCTCTTCCCAACTTTAGCAAGCACCGATTTGCAAGATTCTCCAAACAACTTTGACCCGCTTTGAAATCACGTGCGGCACTCCTCGCGCCTCTCGCAGCCCCTCCATACGATAACCGCGCGATTCGCCGGGATTTGCGGCTGGCGGTCGAACCGCGGCCCTCCCCCCGGCGTATGGCTCGTACCGGCATTTTGTCCGGCCCCTGTCACCTGACGCGGGAAGTTCTTCGACAGTTCACGAGCATCCGTTCTCTGGATACCCCGGCCATGCCCGATCCGCTGTTCGGTCTGCTGATTCTAGATCGCGATCCGTTCACCTTCGCCGATTTCCCCGGCCTGTTCCAGGCTTGGTGCAGCGAAGCGGGCGGCTTCGTCTTCGCCGGGCTGTGCATCTACCTGCTCTACGCCGTGTTCGGTTCGAAGTCCGCATCCGCCAAAGAG
>JBBRUN010000650.1:0-2491 GCA_038247765.1 Gemmatales bacterium
ACCGGGACCGGTTTCGGCATGCTCGGCCTTGCGGGAATCCTCGCCCAAGAGTCACAGGCCGCGCCGGTGGCCGTATCCGGGTCGCCGCTGGCGGTGAAGGCGCCGCACTTCCCCGCTAAGGCGAAGCGCGTCATCCACCTCTTCATGAACGGCGGGCCGAGCCAGGTCGACACCTTCGACCCCAAACCCGAACTCACCAAACAGCACGGCAAAAAGCCGGGCGACGAATTCAAAACCACCCGCAGCAAAGGCGCCGCCTTCTTCGGGTCCCCCTTTAAATTCCAAAAGTACGGTAAGTCCGGCATCGAAGTCTCCGAACTCTTCCCCAAAGTCGGCGAGTGCATCGACGACATCTGCGTTCTCCGCGGCATGCACACGAACGTGCCGAACCACGAACCGTCGCTATTGATGATGAACTCCGGCAACACGCAGCCGATCCGCCCGAGCTTCGGCTCGTGGCTCGGTTACGGCCTCGGCACCGTCAACCAGAACCTCCCCGGCTTCGTCGTCCTCTGCCCCGGCAAGCCCGTCGTCGGCCCGCAACTCTGGGGCAACAGCTTCCTGCCCGGCGTCTACCAAGGTTGCCACATCGCCAACCTCGACCCGAAGCGCATCATCGACCACATCGAGAACAAGAACCTCGGCAAAGAATCGCAGCGCGGCCAACTCGACCTGCTCAACGAACTGAACAAAATGCACCGCGATAGCCGGGACGGCGACGACCAACTCGACGCCCGCATTCAATCGCTCGAGATGGCCTACCGAATGCAGACCGAAGCGCAGGAAGCCTTCGACGTGACCAAAGAAAAGCAAACGACCCGTGACGCCTATGGCAAAGGCTACTTCGCCGACGCCTGCCTCACAGCCCGCCGGCTCGTCGAGCGCGGCGTCCGCACGGTGCAGGTTTACTACGGCGGTGGCCAACCGTGGGACGACCACGGCGACCTCGAGAAAGGCCACCGCGCTAAGTCGAAAGACACCGACCAAGCCGTCGCGGCGCTGTTGAAAGATTTGAAAGCGACGGGTCTCCTCGAAGACACCCTCGTGCTGTGGGGCGGCGAATTCGGCCGGACGCCGACGAGCGAAGGGGCCAACGGGCGCGACCACAACAACGCGGGCTTCAGCGTCTGGATGGCCGGGGGCGGCGTGAAGGGCGGCATGACCTACGGCGCCACCGACGACTTCGGCTTCGCCGCCGTGGAGAACAAGATGCACGTCCACGACCTGCACGCCACGATCTTGCACCTTATGGGGATCGATCACGAGAAACTGACCTTCCGGTACAGCGGCCGGGACTTCCGCCTGACCGACGTCCACGGCCGCGTGGTGAAGGAAATCTTGGCTTAAGCATTACAACACCATGAACGACTCGGTGACGATTTTCAACACGTCGTCCTCCGGGAAACAGCGCCGCTGGCTGACCGAGATTATCAACGATCGCTTCCCGTTGCGGGTGATGTAGTTCAATGAAGTCATCGCACGGGAACCTTGCCGATGGACATCTTCGGGAAATCCTCATGTACCGCATTCGCAAGGTTCGATGAATACCGTTGTCGGAACCGATTCCCACCGCTGCGATGGGTGCGCGATGGCTGCGTTACGGAAGTGGCTCCTCGGTTCCACGGTCGCCCTCACCGGCCTGCCCGTCATGGCTGCCGAACCGCGACCGCTCATCGCCCCGGTCGTCTCCACCGCGCCCGCCAAGCCGAAGGCCTTGATCGACTGCATCGACGACAAACACCGCGAGATCGTCGCGGGGATCATGAAGTCGCCGACGATCACCGCCAAGGCGACCGACGACGAATTCGTCGCCCATCCGAACGTCTACGATTGGCTCATCGAACACCCGGACCGCACCACCCTCGCGTGGAAGCGGCTGAAGGTGCCGAGCGTCGATATCACCGATCTCGGCAAAGGGCAGTTCTTCTGGAGCGACGAGACCGGAAGCGAACTGACGTGGCAGACCGTCGGCAAGTTCGAGAATGGTGTAGTCTGGTACGCCACCGGCAAAGTGAAGCCGAGCACCCTGCTGCCGACGGTACCGGTGAAGGCAGTGGCGGTGTTGAGTTCCCCGCGTGGCCCAGCGGACAAAGACGGCAACGCGACCTTCAAACCCATGGCGCAGTTGTATCTGCTGGCCGACAGCCGCGTCGCGGCCGGGTTCGTGAAGATGCTCGGGCCGAGCGCGCCGAAGATGGCGGAAGAGGGTGCCGGTCAATTCTTGTTCTTTTTCTCCGGCATCGCCCGGTACATCCACCGCAAGCCGGATCAACTCGAGACGCTGCTGGCGGCCCCGGCGAAAAAGTAACCCCTTCGGTTGCCGCGCAATATCTGGCGTCGCTTCGGGCAATTTGCTATCCTTCAACTCTGGTCAACCCTCTCCATTCGGAATCACCCCGATGCCACTCCGTCTATTCGCGTTGCTGGTCGTACTGGCCGGCCCGTTCGCTGCATTCGGCGCCGAAACCCAAACCGGGTTCGTCACGAAGGA
>JBBRUN010000651.1:0-2452 GCA_038247765.1 Gemmatales bacterium
GCCGTTGAACCCGGCACCGGGAAAAAGTACGACGGAAAATTGTGCCGGGACGATGCGATCTTCGTAGCGCATCAGATTCGGCCGAAAGTGGTTGTCATTCCGGCGACGAATTTGCGGTGTGTGTTGTTGGAAAGCCAGCGGCGAAGTGTGCGGATCATGGTGGCTCGTCCCTCGGTGGGGTCTTGCTTGGGGAGATCATATGCCGGCGCATAACGGCGGTCAATAGCCTCGCCGAAAGAATTTCCTTTTTTTCGCATTGGCTTCGACAAACGTCTTTGACGACGCAGAGCCACTGCGCCACGATCTTTGTGGTCGGAGGCCGAGATGCTGTTCGATCACCCCTTCGACCCCGGGATCGCCCGGTAGACTTGGCTGCCGCTGACCAATTCCTCCGGGTTGCCGGCGGCGTGCAATTTGCCGTGCTGCACCACGAAGACGCTGTCGGCCGATTGGATCGTCGTGGAGCGCTTCGCCAAAATGATCAGCGTCCGGCCCGGTTGCACGCGGGCCATGGCGTCGTCGATCAAGGTCGCGCTGTCCGGGTCGAACGGCTCGGCCGGTTCTTCGATCACCAAAATCGAGGGATCGCGCAGGATCGCGCGGGCCAGGGCGATGCGGAAGCGTTCGCCGGGGCGGAGGTCGTGCCCGCTATCGCCGAGTGGGGTCTCGTAGCCGTAAGGCAGCCGCTGGATGAACTGGTGGGCGTGGGCCGTCTTCGCGGCTTCGATGATCTGCGGCCGCGTGAAACTCGGGTCGCCGCAGCCGATGTTGTTCGACACCGTATCGCTGAAGGTCGTGTGGTCCGCCAGCACCATGACGATCTGCGTCCGCAGCGAATCGAACGTCACCCAGCGCAGGTTCTTGCCGTCGATGCGGATTTCCCCGGCCGTCGGCTCGAGGAACCTCGTGAACAAATACGCCAAGGTCAGGGCTTCGTCGACATCGGGGCAGATGATCGCGGCGCGAGTGCCCATCGGAATCGAGAACGTCAAGCCTTCGAGCACCATCCGGCCGGTACCCGGTTCGCGGTAGCTGAGCGAGACCAAATCGAGTTTCTTCTTCATCGGCTGCAGGAATTCGGCGTCGATGGGCTGCGCCACATCCCCGCGGCGGTCGAGGTATTCGAACACATCGGCCGAGGCTTCCTTGGCCCGGTGAATCCGCACCCACGCCGAGACGCTGCGGTTGACCGCGAAGACCAAGGCCGTGAAGGCGCACGACTGCACGATCAGCCCGGCGAACGAGAGCGTCCCGCCGAGCACGGCTCGGCCGGCGACGAAGGCCACGACCAAGCCCGCGAGCGCCGCCACGGTGTAGAGCGTCGGCCGGGAGATCGTCTCGCCCCGCAGCCGGCGGCGGGTCGCCTTCGCGAGATCGGTGATCTGCCGTTCGACGCGGTTTTGGCTGAAGCGCTCGGTGAGGTAGCTCTTCACGAGCTGCATGAGGCTGAGATTTTCGCGGAGCACCGCCAGCCGGGATTCCGATTTGCGGTTGGCCATGCGGGCGTCGCGGCGGAAATAGGCGGCCGCTTGGCCCGCGATCATCCACGTCGCGGTGATGAGGAACAGGCCGGCGAGGCCGACCCAAATATTCACCATCAGAACGGCCGCGAGCGAAGCGAACGCCAACAGAGGCGAGCGGATTTGCGCCGTGAGCGCGGTCATGTAGCCGTCGAGAATCTGTTCGACCCGCCGGGAGAGCAGGTCGCCGGCTTCCGACTGGGCATCGGGCCGAATGGTGACGGCGCCGAGGCGGTAGCTGTGGGTGTACAGGGTGCGGCGCAATCGCCCGGCGGCATCGACGGAGGCGACGCAGGCCAAGTGCGCGGCGACGTTCATGAAGAAGCCGCGCAGCGCGATGAGGAAGAACGCCGCGAGGAATAGGCCCAATAAGTATTGCTCGGGGTGGGCCGTCCACGGGGTGTGCCACGCGACCCAAGCCAGAACATCCCCGGACCAGTGGCCGGCGTTGCGGGCCGCCGTCGCCTGCAGCCCGGCGAATTCGTCCGGGGAAATCGGCCGCCAGTGCGACTGATAACGGTCTTGTGCCGCAGCGAGATCGGTTTGGGCCGTGAAATGACCTTGATAAACGAGCAGATCGACGAACAGGTAGATCAGTGGAATCAACAAGAGGAGCGAGAAAGTCGCGGCGATCGACGCGAGGATCGCCCCCCATTTGGAGAGCGGCCGGGCGTTTAGGTATTCTTTGGCGAGGCCGAAGGACGTACTCACGGGCCACCCACGGTTGGAGCCGGAGCGGAACCGCGAACGGGCGCCGACTCCAACACTTCTAGGGTATCACCCGATACTATGGCCGGCGCAGCAGAATCGTATCGGACGGCCGAAGGATCGGCCCGTTCGCGCGTCAAAATCAGGCCAAATCGCGATCTTCGAACAGCAGCAGCCCGATTAATAGGGCGATGGTCGTGTAAAGCACGGCCAAACCGGTCACC
>JBBRUN010000652.1:0-2419 GCA_038247765.1 Gemmatales bacterium
CAGGCCGCCGATCTGGGAGAAGTACCGCACGGCTGCGCGACACGCAGGGCTGCTCATGGCGCACGGAACGGTCGAGACGCACTCGAACGTGACGCACGTCCTGGTGTCCAAGCTGGAGGACCGCACCAGCCTGCTATCCGGATACCGCCTGACATCCCGCGACTTCCACTGACGGGCGCGGTCAGAATACGACGCGGAACCGTGCGATGAACACGCCGACGGCGCTGTCTTCCGGGACGTTTCCCGGGTCCACGATCAGTTGCCCGCCGACGGAGAACTATGTGAACCGGGTGAGCTGCCAGCGGTGGAAAATTTCAACAATCTTCTCGTCTCGCAGGCCGTCGGTGGACGGGCCGCCGCAGGAGAACGCGGCGGCTGCAAAGTTCCGCGGGCTGCCGAGCAAGCCGTTGATACCCAAGCCGAATTGTACGGATTTCTTATTCCGTTCGAGCACGTCGTCGGCTTGCAGGTAGCAGGCGAAGGCGTGGAAGGTTTCGCCGAGGTCTTGCTCTGCGACGAGCGCGAAGCCCTGTTCGCGGCCGATCTCCGGGTCGTTGCGTTCGTTGACGAACCAGCAGGTGACGGCGTCTCTGCCCAAGCCGAGGCCCTGAATCTCGCGGGTAATGCCGGCTTCGGCGGTGTAGAGGAGGTCGAAGTCGTTGAAGAACCGGCCGACGGCGATCTGGGTGGTGCAGCCATACGCGTAGCCGGCGCCGAAGGTGACGTAGAGCGGGTCGATGGGGCGAACGGTGGCGACGGCACCGAGGCCGTAGCCGGAGAAGGCGGCAGCAGCCAGCGCGAAGAAGGCCCGGTTGGAGAAAGCACTGTTGATGTTCTGCAGGCGGTATCCGCCGACGTAGTCGGAGATATCCATGCGGCCGACGAGTACGCGGACGCGGTCGTCAAAGAGGCGTTGGGCGTAAAACGCGTCGCGGACGACCTCACCGCGGTCGTTGAATCCGCCGGTGGTGTTGGTCAGCCCGCCCACGCCGCCGCCAACAGCATTGGTCGGATTCGGCCCGACGTTGAAGCGTTCCTAGACGGTGAAGATGAACCGGCCCGTGTCGGCCGTGCCGCGTCCGACAAACGTCCAGTCGAACATCAGATCCAGGTCGGTACAGGTACCTCGGCGAACGCCCAGCCCGCCGATGGCTTGCTGGAAGGTCATGGTGTACGCCACGCTGACCCGCAGTCCGGTGGCGTTGTAAAGGGCGTCGGTCTGTCGGCGGGCGAATTCGAGGGCGGACTCGAACCCGCCCGCGTCGATCGTCGGGATTCTGGGTGCGAGGATCTGCTCTAGTTCCGGGCCGGTGCCTTCTTCGATCTCGTCCCAAAGTTTCGCGTCGGGACCGCTAACGCCGCCGGGGGGGCCGAGGGAGAGGTCCCGACGCGGCCGAGGTTCGGGCAAGAACGCATCGGGCATCTGCGCGAACACGAACTGGCCCCGGCGAGCAAAGCCGCGGTGGATGCGACGGCCGCGGCAAATCGGAACCATGGTGCGCGATCTTTCGCGTGAATGCTCCTTCAATCGATTGAACTTCGACCGTCGGCGAGCTCTACGACAGAGACAGTTGATGTCATTAGCCGCCAGTCAAAGTTCGCCGGGTCATTGAATATTGTGAAAGCCGCAGATTTCCATCGTCCCCACCAGCCGAGGGGCGCACTGAATTGCTCCTGCCCACTCTCCGTGGCTTTGTAAATGCGTGTCGATAACGTGGTACCTCTGGAGAAAACGTCGATCCTTGTCGAGGCACGAAGAGAAAAAAGGTCCGAGCGCGATGAATTCTGAGCTGGTTATAGTACTGGCGTTGCTCGTATCGGCTGTGGCGATGTTCGCCCTCAACAAGCCGCGCATGGAAGTTGTCGCGATTTTGATCCTCACGGGGCTGCCGTTTACCGGCGTGATCACGATGTCCGAATCGCCGGCCGGGTTTGCCGACCCGAATATTGTCCTCATCGCCGCCCTATTCGCGATGGGCGAAGGGCTCGTGCGCACGGGGGTCGCGCGGAAGTTCGGCGACCTGACCAGTAACAAGACGGGCATTAGCGAAGTAAAAATGATCGTACTGCGGATGATCTGAGTCTGCCCACTCGCCTCGATCATGACTTCCACGGGCGTGGCGGCGATATTCATCCCCGTGGCACTCCGGATGGCGCAGTCGTCGGGCACATCGCCGAGCAAGCTGATGCTGCCGTTGTGCCACGCCGCACTAGGGTCTGTCTGAAAACACCATATTCTGCCGATATTGCTGAGAAGGACAAGGAGGTCTTGAGTGGCAAAAGGCAGGAAGCGGACCCGGCGGACACGGAGCGTTGCTCGTCGGAAGGTGGGGAAGAACAAGGGCGGATCGCATCGGCGACATGAATTGACCGATGAGCAATGGCACTTCGTGAGGAAACTGATTCCCCCACGCAGCGC
>JBBRUN010000653.1:0-2393 GCA_038247765.1 Gemmatales bacterium
ATCACCGACCTCGAAGCGGGGCGCAAGCGCATCGTCGAAACGCTGCCCAAGGGCGCGCCAAAAATCACTTGGACCGTGCTGGCGGTGAAGGC
Source organism: Gemmatales bacterium (assembly GCA_038247765.1). Classification (GTDB taxonomy): domain Bacteria; phylum Planctomycetota; class Planctomycetia; order Gemmatales; family Gemmataceae; genus JALHQU01. The sequence continues at coordinate 93 of JBBRUN010000653.1, forward strand.
TTGCGTCGCGGCGCTGAAGGAGTTCGCGAACTTCAACGCCAGCTACGACATGAACGCCGGCGAAGTGATCTACAAGAAGTACTACCACATCGGCATCGCCGTCGACACCGAGCGCGGCCTCGTCGTTCCGGTCATCAAGGACGCCGACAAGAAGAGCGTCCGCGACATCGCCACCGAGGTGCAGACGCTCGCCGAGAAGGCCCGCGCCGGCAAACTCGCCATCGACGAAATGCGCGGTGGCACTTTCACCATCACCAACCTCGGCGGCATCGGCGGCACCAGTTTCACGCCCATCGTCAACTACCCCGAAGTGGCGATCCTCGGCATGTGCCGGTCCAGCATGCAGGCCGTGGTGAAGGACAACGCCATCGTCCCCCGCCTGATGCTGCCGCTGAGCCTGACTTACGACCACCGCGTCGTTGACGGTGCGGACGGCGCGAGGTTCACGAGCCGGCTGGTGCAGCTCTTCAGCGACCCGATGCGCCTGCTGATGGAGAGTTGACTACTGAGATCGCCGGCTTGATTTCTAGTTGTATACTAGGTGAGTAGAACAAATCATTCTCCTTACAAAATCGCTGAGAAAATGGCGAATTACGATGGATGGCATCAAGAAGTTCGAAAACCCGCCAATCGTCGAATTGGTTCTTGGCGTCCAGTTTTCACCGCTGATCAAACTAACGGCAGGTCATTTCGGTTTGTTCTGGAAGGAACTAGGCGACGATTGGAATGAGCCCAGCGATGGTCCGATCATCGAAGATCAATTCGAGTGGTTCGACCGTCCTAAGCGTTCGGTCTCGAAGGAACTCCAAGTACGGTTTGAACCGATGCGGTTTCCGGGCCGCTTCTTGGTCGCCCACAAGCATCAGGACCGACTAATTCAAATGCAGGCCACGCGTTTCCATTTGAACTGGCGAAAGCGGCCCGGCGGCGTGTATCTGAGCTACGGGAGTTTGATCGCGGAGTTCGAGGAGACGTTTGCGAAATTCGCCGCCTTCGTCGAAAAGGCAGACCTGGGTACTGTCGCAGTGAATCAGTGGGAACTAACGTACATCGATGCGTTTCCGGAAGGGGACTATTGGCAGACCCCCGCAGATTGGTCGAAAGTCCTTCCCGGATTTTTCAGTGACCTGTTCCCCACCGATGAGATCGGCACGAAATTGGAACACCGAGCTGCGGAGTGGAGCTACGAGATCGAGCCGAAGCGGGGCCGACTGCACGTCGTGGCGCAAGCGGGGCGAGCGGGCGACGACGCCCGAGAGGCCCTGTTGCTCCAGATGACGGCCCGGGGTCCGGGAACCAACGAAACGGTGCGGGCGGGGTTCGACCTCGGCCACGATGCCGCTCTGAGAACCTTCTTGAACGTCGTATCGGAAGAGACTGTGCGAAAATGGAGACTGGCATGAACCTGTTGATGCGATCCGGCCGAGGGGCCTCCACCATTTCGCGGACCGCGCCGTTTCATTCTGGGAGTATGGAATCCGTGGCTTCGTTCGGGATCGCCAAAGAGGGGCTGCAATCGCGGCAGTGGTCCGATTGCATCAACGAACTCTTAGACATCCGGAATTTCGATGACGATTGGGACGGCGGAGGTACGGAGAGGTTGGATCCAACTCTCGTCGATTCGGCCATCAACTTGGCTCTCAGTTTCAAAGGGAATGGGATGCCCCCCGCCGATCGGGTGACTGCCGGCGTCAACCGGACGCTTTTTTTCGAATGGCGATCACTGCAGGGCTTCCAAGAGTTGGAAATCTCGTCCCCGGCCGATGCGGAATTTCGGTGGATCGCAACGGGTTCGACAGAACCGCACATCATCACACTCAGTCCGCATCGCTCTTGAGCCGAGTGAAGATCCCTTTCCCGCGATCCAAGCGATGTTGTGATGATCGACGAGACTGTCGCGATAACGGACGACGAATGGCTACTACGCCGAATTCATTTGCACCATTGGGGTTCGCCTAGAGCTTTTGAGCCCAGGTTACCCGGCCCGAAAGTGCGTGATCCAGATTTGACCGGAATCAGCTTGTATCGACTGGATTGTCTCAGTGACCCAACCGATGTTCTTGCGACGGCCGATCCCAAGAAATGGTACGCGCTAGGAATTGTTGGGATATCGGCATCCTCCCTGAAATCGCTCGGCCTCTCAGTCACAGCGGCACCCGACTTGCGAATCAAAGGACACGTCGTAGTCCCCGAACTCCGGGCAGAACTTTACGGTGCGAACAGAGCCGCGTTCGCGCCGCTGCTACAGAGTCTTTCCGAACTGGCGATGCTAAAGGTGTTGCGCAAGCCCGGTGAGCAAAA
>JBBRUN010000654.1:0-2386 GCA_038247765.1 Gemmatales bacterium
GCTCGACAAGTTCTTCGTCAGTTATCTCGTCGGTCTTAGTTGCAACCAATGCAAAGAGGGCATTTGCGCATCCGTCGCTAATTTGGATAAGCTGCAAATCGAATAACTTGCCGAACTTGCCAGTTCTGGTACGGTCATTACCATGCTTCACAGAATCAGCAGTTTGGCGCAACGCCTGCAAGAGCTTAGCCAGCGGAATGCGAAAAGCGGCAAGACTTAGACGGTGATTCGAAAGCCCAAGAACTGGGCCATTGTAGCGGACTCGAAATTCTATGGGGGCAGTCATGTTTGTTGCCGGAGGATAGCGTCTGGAAACTACCAGCACATTCCTGTCGTCACCGATTAACGCCGACTTCCGGTGTCGGCATTGCCACCTTTGGCTTAGCTATAGGTTATACGTTCAGCCGGCTTCCCCCTTTCTAGGGGTTACCGGGGAACTTGTCCGTTGCCTTCGATTTGCGTTTTCGTTTCCCTCTCCCCTCACGGCTGGAGTTCCGCCCCCTCCTGGGCTTTGCCCGTGAGCTTTTTGTAGGTCAACCCCTTCCCGGCGATTCGCCGCCGCCGCCGCCGAACCGTTCGCCGTCCTTCTTCACGTCGCCGTTCGGATGCTTCCGCTGGTTGTTGCGTAGGGGTTCGATGCTGACGTAGGTTCCTTTGATGCACCGCTTCAACAGACTCCAGTAGTTCTCTAAAACATTCGCGTGGCAGGTGCCCCAAACGTACACTCTACCGCGTGGTCTACGGCTTCGTGGATGTAATCCGGTGCCAGTCCTTCGTAGCTCTTCAAGGCGTCCGTGTTGACGTTCGCCCCGACTTCCGCGTTCGCCCGCATTTCGGGGTGCAAGGTACGCTTCTTCGTATCTTCGAGAACCTTCGTGCGGACTGCGCCACCGCGTTCCAGAACGCCCATCCTACGAAATCAGATCCTTACAAGAAAATCCAAGAATCGTTGCTACACCCTGCGATTCAATCGCCGCAGTCGTCGAAGACTTCGCGGAAGCGCTCGTGGATCGCCGCGAAAATCTCGATCAATCGCGGGTCGAAGTGGTCGGGGAAGTTTTCGAGCATGATCCGCACGGCGTCGGCGTGGCTCTCGCCGGCTTTGTAAATCCGCCGGGAGCGCAGGGCGTCGTAGACATCGCCGACGGCCACGATGCGGGCCGAAAGCGGGATCGCTTCCCCGGCGAGTTGGTCGGGGTAGCCGGTGCCGTCCCATTTTTCGTGGTGGTGGCGGGCGATTTCGATGGCGATGCTGAAGAAGCCGGAGGCGAATGCGAACCGGTTCGTGACGAAGGCCAACGTATCGGAGCCGGCGGCGGCGTGCATCTGCATCGCCGCGCGCTCTTCGGGGGTGAGCGCGCCGGGCTTGTTGAGGATGTGATCCGGCACCGCCACTTTGCCGATGTCGTGCAGCGGGGCGGCTTGTTGGATCGTTTGCAAAATATCCGGGGTGAGTCGGGCGCAAAAAGTGGGCGTGGCGGCGGCGGCTTCCCCGAGGATACGGCTGTACCGTTGCAGCCGCAGCAAGTGCGGGCCGGTCTCGCTGCTGCGTTGCTCGACGAGTTTGGCGAGCGCGAGCACCAACGCCCCGCGGGCGTGGACGAGTTCCCCGCCCCGCGCGTTGAAGGCGAGTTCGAGTTCCGCATTGGCGGAGGCCAACCGTCGCGACAAGATTTCGGAGTGATCTTGGGCCTGTTTCAGCCGCAGGGCCGAAGTCACGCGGGCCCGCAATTGGACGATGCTGAACGGCTTGGTCAGGAAGTCGTCCGCACCCGCGAAGATCGTGCCGCTGAGGTGGTCGGCATCCCCTTGGCCCGACAGCACGATCACTTTCAAATGCGGCGACGCCGGATTCTCCCGGATGCGCTTCAGCACTTCGCCCCCGCTGAGTTTCGGCAGGTCCATATCCAAGAGCACGAGGTCGAATGGCCGATTCGTCAGCAGTTTCACCGCGTCTTCGCCGTTGTCCACTTCCTCGATCTGCAAGTTGTGCTTGGCCAGCGCCAAGCGGACGATTTGCCGGATGTGGTGTTCGTCGTCGACCAGCAGCACGGAGGGCGACCGCGCGGCGACCGGTGCCGCGATCGGTTCGGTCTGGGTCGGCTCGGCCGATGTCCGCCAACCCAGGAAGGGCGTCAGTGCGCGGAGCGCAGCCGAGGCCGAAGGAATTCGCCGACTCGGGATGGGGTCGGTCATCCGGTTCAGCAGCGCGGTCAATTCGTCCGGGATCGGCTCGGCTGGGCGGGCGCCGAAGGGCGCGAACGGCGCCCGTCCCGTGAGGGCGAACAAGAGCGTCGCCGCCAACGAATAGACATCGCACCGGGGGTCGGACCGATTCGGTTCGCCGGCCAATTCCGGCGCGAGATACCCGCCCTTCGCCGGGCCC
>JBBRUN010000655.1:0-2374 GCA_038247765.1 Gemmatales bacterium
AAGCGAGGGTGCGGGTGCGGCAACGATTCTTGGAGGTTTCGCGGGTCGTGCTCGGCGTTACGCCATTTCCGTACCGGGTTCTCACCGGCGTCGCCTACGAAAACAGCTCACCGCGAAGAAACTCCAAGAATCGTGGCTACAACCGTTGGAAGTTGGTGAGCGAGCACAACGATTAACGCTGCGATTTCGCTTTCGGAGCTTTCGCTGCTTTCGGCAGGGGGGGTATGCAGAACGACCGAAACCTGAAACCTAAGGTCGCTCCAAGAGCATGCCGAAAATCGAACCACAGTGCAAAGTCAGTGTAGTGTTGGGTTTGCGCTACACCCAGCGGGGTCGCATCAAACGCACGTTTCGAGCATCAAGAAGTTGTCCGGCTCCGTCTTCAGCACGGCGGCGGCGCGGCGGAGCGTCTTGATGCGATCTTCGTGCCACGGATTCTCGAGCTTCGGCATCGTTTCGAGATAGGGGAAGTTTTCGAGGACATCGACGCGCACGAGCATCGCTCGCACTTTGCGGACGCGCTCATCGCCGACGACTTCGCAAGTCAGAAATAGGGCATAGCGAAGCGTCGTGACGTGTTGGCCCGCATCGAGCTTCAATTGCCCCGCGATGAAGTGCTCGGCCACGGCATTCAGGACGAAATTCAACAAGTACCACCGATCCGCCTTCGGGATCGGTAGAATCGGGTTGTCCGACGTGCAGAGCTTCACCGCGGCTTGGATCTTCTCGATGGCGATCGGGTTCAGGAACACTTCTTCGATGCTGCGCTCGAGCACCGTGCGGATTTTCAGGGTGCCGTCGTTGAGGATATTCAAACTGATGATGACGCGGTTGAGGAACTCTTTGCTCTCCCACTCGCGGCGGGCCTTCCAACGGCCGTAGTAACGGCCGAATGCGAACGCCGCGAGCGAGGTGACCACCGACACGATGATCGTAACGGCGATCTTCTTGCCCGAGTCGCTCAAGAAGCCTTCGACATCTTCTGCGGCGAATAGCATGGGCGTCCTTCGTCATTCGTCCGTCGTGATTCGGCCCGATCCCGAGTGACGGACGACTGGAAATAGCGTAGCGGTCACCCCGAATGACGAAGAACGAATGACGAATAACTCTCGCTCTATTTAGAACTGACCAATTCGATCTCGAACACTAGCGTCGCCTTAGGCGGGATCGAGCCGGGCGAACCGCGGTCGCCGTAGGCCATATCCGACGGGATCAGCAGCAGGCGGACGCCGCCGGGCATCATACCGGGGACGCCTTCGGTCCAGCCTTTGATAACTTGATGCAGGCCGAACGAGATCGTTTGGCCGCGTTTTTTGCTGCTGTCGAAGACGGTGCCGTTGAGCAGCCAGCCGGTGTAGTGGACGGTCACGGTGGCGCCGGGCTTTACGGCGGCGCCGGTGCCGACTTTCACATCCCAGACTTTCATGCCGTCGGGTCGGGCGACCCATTCCGGAGACGCGACATCGGGTAAGGCGAAGGGATCTGCGGCCATATTGAATTCCAGTTCGAGAGAGAAAGCCCTCCGTCACGCTTGACGAAGGACGGACGACGGAGGACTCTGAGCATTTACTTGTTCTTGACTTCGAGCAGTTCGATTTCGAACACGAGGGTCGAGTCGGGCGGGATCAAACCGTCGCCGACGTTTTTCTTGCCATAGGCGAGTTCCGATGGAATCAGCAGCCTGCGGACGCCGCCGACTTTCATCCCTTGGACGCCTTCGGTCCAGCCTTGGATGACGCCGTTGAGCGGAAACTCGATCGGCTCGTTGGTTTTGCGACTGCTGTCGAAGACTTTGCCGTTGGTCAGCCAGCCGGTGTAGTGCACCTTCACGGTGGCGTCGGCTTTGACGAGGTCGCCTTTGCCTTCCTTGGCGTCCCAGATTTTCAGGCCGCTTTCGGTCTTCTTCCAAGCTTTGTCTTCGAGCGATGGAAACTTGTCTTCGGCCGCGTCCGCGAGGGTGAAGCCGAGAGCCGCGACGAGGGCGACCAGTGGGAACCGGAGGAGCGAGTTCATCGAAGTCCTTTCAGTAGAGCGAAGGGGAACGTCACCGCGAAATGCGGAGCAGTTTCACTTCGAAAACGAGGTCGGTGTTCGGCGGGATCGGGTCTCTCCCGCTGCTACCGTAAGCGAGAGGGCTCGGGATATTCAACCGGCGGATGCCCCCGGCTTTCATGCCGGCGAGGCCGCGAGTCCAGCCGGCAATTACCTCCGTGAGTTTGAAGGGGATCGCTTCGCCGCCCTTTAAGCTGCTGTCGAAGATGCCGCCGCCGGGGAGCCAGCCGGTGTAGTGCCACAGGCCGTCGTCGGAGGTGGCGATGCCGATATTCCCCTCACCAACTTTCACATCCCAGATTTTCAAGCCCTCGCCGATGTC
>JBBRUN010000656.1:0-2364 GCA_038247765.1 Gemmatales bacterium
CCAGTGAACGGTAGCGGGTTCGATAACCGCCGATGACATCGAACGACTCCATCGCGAATCCTGGCGGGTCGATTTTGGCGTGGCACGAGGCGCAGGTCGCGCTGTTGCGGTGCTTGTCGAGCAGTTCGCGGATGGTGTTCGACCCGCGAACGTCCGGTTCGACGGCGGCGATGTTCGGCGGCGGCGGTTCAGGCTTCTGCCCGAGGATCCGTTCCATCACGAACGCTCCGCGCGGCACCGGAGAAGTGGTCGTGCCGTTGGCGGTCACTTTCAGAATCGCCGACTGGGTCAGGAAGCCGCCGCGGGGGCAATCTTTGGGCAGTTCCACCCGGCGGATCTGCGCACCGGTCACGGCGGTCATGCCGTAGTGCTTCGCCAGTTTCTCGTTCACCATCACGAAATCGGATTTCACGAGGTAGGTCGCATCGAGGTTCTTATCGAGCAGTTCGCGGAAGTAGGCCCGCGGCTCGGCCAGCATCGAATCCTGCAGATACGGGCTGAACTCGGGGTAGAGCTTCTTATCGGGGTCGTTCGTGGCGATGTTGCGGAGCTTCAACCATTGGCCGAGGAAGTCATCGACGAAACGGTTCGATTTCGCATCCTTCAGCATCCTCTCGACCTCGTGCTTCAGGATTTCCTTCTCGTGCAGCCGATTCGAATTGGCCAGCGCGACGAGCTTCTCGTCTGGTTGGGAATTCCAGAACATGTACGACAATCGGCACGCGAGTGCGTGATCGTCGAGCTTGCCGGCCGGTTCTACGAGATAAAGGAAATCGGGCGAACACAGGGCGGCGCGGTAGGCCCAACGCATCGCAGTCTCGAAGCAATCGCCGGCTTTCAACCGTTCCCCAACCTTGTTCACGTAGGCTTGGCGGACAGCGTTCTCGACCGGCCGGCGGAAAGCCTTGGGCAGAAACGCTGCGAGCAAACGATCCGCATCTTTGAGCGGATCTTTCGGCGTGACGGTGTAGAGGCCGGTGACCGGATCGGGGCGGTTTTTGCCCCCGCCGATCTGACGTGTGATCTTCCGCTTCGGGGCTTTCACTCCGGGATGATCAGAGACCTCGAATTCGTTCAACGGCAGATCGCCGAAGAGCAACTGGTGGCTTTTCGGCGGCCAGACTTCGTGCAGCGGCCCTTCGATATCGAGCCAATCAACCGCGATGCCGGGACCGGTGAAGGCCATTGCCCGGCCCTTGCGGTTGTAATTCGCCACCGGGGCAAGTGATGCCACGTTGAAGCCGATGATTTCGTTGATGTTCATCCAAGTGACGAGTTCGTGCTCTTTCGATTCGATCGAAGGGGCGTCGTAATATCCGAGGACATAGCTGGGATGCTGGCCGCCACGGCCTTCGCCGGTGAGTTGCACGACCGAGAGGCGTGCCGCTTCGGTGCCGCGCGAAGGGAGCACCTGCCCCTTGTCCCATTGGAAACTCCAGAGAGACGTGCGCACGCGGTACATGCCGGGGTAGATGGTCACATGTTCGATGAAGTACGGGCTGAGCGCTTCTTCCTCGTGGCGGAAAAGGCCGACGCTGGTGCCGGGGCGGTACTTGCCGAATCCCATTCGCTCGTGGGCGCCCTGGTCGATGTGGGCCTGCTCACCGGCGGGCGGGAATTCCGGATCGGCTTTTTTGTCCTTCAGCATGACTCCGTCGCCGTTGAGGACGACGTGGCCCACGAAGCCGCCGCCATTGGTGAGTGCAATGCGACGCTTTTGCATCTTGGGCGCTTCGGGCCGCGTGGCGATGGCGAGATCGAGGATTCGATCGGCCGCTTCGACGTACTTCGCCATGTTGACGTGAGATAAATCGAGGGCATCGTAGTTCTTGTCGAAGCCGTGGGCGGAGCCGTCAGCGGGAAGATTGGCTTGCAGAGCGATCCCCGGCATGTCGAACAGGTCGCGCACGGTGTTTTCGTACTCGAACCGCGTCAGTCGGCGCACGCCGGTGCGGCCTTCGCCCGCGAACCGCTGCTTCTCGGCAGCGATCAGGGTGCCCGCGAGAGTCTTCAGGGCGGTGGCCTTGTCGTCGGCATCGGGCCGCTTCTTCTTTTTGGGCGGCATCTCACCGGACTGGATGCGGTCGTGGACTTTGACCCAGCGCGCGATGGTCTCGGCATCGGCGGGATCGAACTTCATCGATTCGAGGTCGATGTCGCCCTGCTTCAGAGTCGGATTGTGGCACTCGACGCAGTGCGTTTCCAAGAATGCCGCTGGGACTGGTTCGGCCGCGTACGCCGACCCGCCGATTGCCAGCGTAAGCGCGAAGGCGATGCGGAAGTGGGACAAGCGGTTCACGATAGATCCAGTCCGGTCATCGTGCCCTTCGAGGTCGAGAACTCTTTGGCTTCGATGCCGAGGCG
>JBBRUN010000657.1:0-2339 GCA_038247765.1 Gemmatales bacterium
GACGCTCCGCTTTCGCCACTCCGATACGTCGAGTCGCTGTCGTACGAGGACAAAGAGGCGGTACTATGCGCGCTCGTGGAAGAGGCTATTGCCGAAGGTCGGGAACCCTTCGCCGCCCCGCTTGCGAAGGAAGGCGGGCCGGTCTTGGCGTACTTGCTCTCGGCGAAGGAGTACAACGCCCTCCAGCAACAGTACCGATTCCCGCACGCCGATGCCGAGGACTACGAAGCGAAACGGATTCCGCGAAGTGAACGGGACTGGGCTACGGTAGATGAGGCGATGGAATGGATTGAAGAGGCGGCTGAGAAACCAATGTGTGAATTGTCACCTCCAGCCATTTCCGCAGGAGCCGCCTGAAGGGGATCACGGTGTACACGGCCCAAGTTCCACCGGTCAATTCGCAATAATACATTAGTGGGGATGTCGATGGATCCGCTCGGCAACCCGGCGGTGTTCCCCCGTAGGCGATCAAACGATTCTTCAAATCGGCTAGGTATGCACCGCCGAGTTGCCTGCGAATGGTTCGATCCGGTGAAAGGGTTGGAGCCCAAACCCGGATCGGTTGCCGGCCCTGCTTTGCGACCATGACCTCGACCCGCATGATTCACTCCAAAGCGAATCGGATCGGCAATTTCAGTTCCCGTCCGATGATCGTGACAGTAATATGCCACGGCCGGATCCCGGCGACTATCTCCCGCGCAGAGCACGTTTCATGGCCATAGGCAAAATCGGCAAATTCAGCGTGCTCGCCACCCTCGGAGCCGGGGCGCACAGCAGCATCTTGCATATCCGCCGGGAGGAGGACGGCCGCGAATACGCACTCAAAGTCGTGAATATTGAATCCGAGGCGGAAAAGAAGTTCCTCGAGCAGGCCGAGCACGAATTCCGCGTCGGGCAGATGCTGGATCACCCGAATTTGGTGAAAGTGTTGGCCTACGAGACCGAAAAGAACTGGCTCTTCAAAATTAAGAAAGCCAAGCTGCTGATCGAGTTCGTCAAAGGCGAGACACTCGACAAGGTCAAGCTGATGAAGCGGCACAAGCTGCTGCGCGTCTTCGAACAAGTCGCGACCGGATTGGTGCACATGCACCGGCGGAACGTGCTCCATGCCGACCTCAAACCGAGCAACATCATGCTCGGCCGCGGCTCGAGCGTGAAGGTGCTCGACTACGGCTTGGCGTGGATCAAAGGCGAACCGAAAGATCGTGTGCAAGGAACGCCGGAATACTTGGCCCCCGAGACGGCTTCGCACAAGCTCGTCAACGAGCGAACCGACATCTTCAACTTCGGTGCGACGATGTACCGCTTGGTCACGTTCAAACTGCCACCGCCGGTGATCTCCGACTTAGCAGGCGTGCCGATGACCGAGAAGACGTACAAGAGCGTCTACAAGCCGGTCAACGAAATCGTGCCGACGACCCCGGCCCCGCTCTGCTCGCTCATCCATAAGTGCATGGAGTTCAAAGCGAACAAACGGCCGGAGTCGTTCGTGGAAATCCAAGCGACCCTGAGCGCCATGGCCGACGAGGCCGAGAAGGGCTTGGATCCGTCCGAGTTGGAGTAGTGATTCGGGAATCCACACCCGCAGGCCCTTTCCGTGCGGGAGGCCATTCTCGCATTCGCCGTAAGTCGTTGGCAAGCATCGTCTCTACATCGATCGATAGTCTTTTCACGATAGGGTGGGGGGAAAGCCGCAAAAAGACTCGCCGCCGCAAGCCGCTGGGCCATACCATGGCACGGGCGACTAGCGCCGCTACAATTCTACCACGTAAGCACCGGCCGGCCCCGAGGACTTCGGTCCGCACCAACCCCACGCGAATCCCACGGCGAATGACCGGACAGACCAGCGCGATGATGGCCCTCCGCGATCCGGACATCCGGCTCATGCTCCGGGTGCGCGCCGACGATCAAACCGCCTTCGCCGAGTTGGTCGAACGCTACCAACACCGCCTCGTGGGCATCATGGGCCACCTCGTCGGCCATTCCACCGAGGCCGAAGATCTGGCCCAAGAGGTGTTCCTGCGGGTCTACCGGACGAGGCACAAATACACGCCGAAGGCGAAGTTTTCGACCTGGCTCTTCACCATTGCGAACAACTTGGCGCTGAACGCCCTCCGCGACAAACGCCGGCGGACGGTGTTGCCGTTGGAAGTGCAAGATTCCAACTTCCAAGGTTTCCGGCCCGGGGAAACGCGGGCCCCGGACAAAAGCGCCCCGCCGACGCAGCACCTCCAACAAGAGGAACTCGCGGCCGTGGTGCGCCGGGCGCTCGACGATTTGAACGAGCGCCAACGGGTCGCCGTGGTGTTGAATAAGTTCGAAGACATGAACTATGCCGA
>JBBRUN010000658.1:0-2334 GCA_038247765.1 Gemmatales bacterium
CGCTCCGCGGCAAGATCCTCGCCTCGCTCGGCGAACTCGACTTCGCCAAGCTCAGCGCCGAACAGCGCCTCGAACTCGCCCGCGTTTACCAGATCCTCTTCGTTCGCTTCGGAATGCCGACGGCCGACGAACGCACGGCTTGGCTGGCGAAATATGAGCCGGCCTTCCCCACAGGCAACCGCTTGGTCGATGGCGAATTGCTCCAAGTCTTCGTCTACCTGCAAGGGGAGAAGGCCGCCGCGAAGGGGGTGAAGCTACTTCAAGAGGGTGCGACGCAAGAGGAGCAACTCGAGTACGCCCGTGCCCTGCGGATGCTCAAGGCCGGTTGGACGCCGGACTCGCGCAAAGGTTACTTCGAGTGGTTCGTGCGCGCCCAGACCTACAAGGGTGGCGCCAGCTTCGGCCGCTTCGTCGAGATGATGAAAGAAGATGCCGTCAAGACTCTGAGCGCCGAGGAGAAGATCGCGCTGAAGCAGATTCTCGAAGCGAAAGCCGAAGCTTCGAACTTGACCGTGCTCAAGCCGCGCCCCTTCGTGAAGAAGTACACACTCGATGAACTCGTGCCGATGGTGGAGAAGGGCCTGAAGGCCGGCGGGCGCGACTTCGACGCCGGGCGGAAGATGTTCGCCGCGACCAACTGCTTCGCCTGCCACCGCTACGACAACGAAGGCGGTGCCGCCGGGCCCGACCTCACCGCCATCGCCGGGCGCTTCAGCCAGAAAGACTTGCTGGAATCGATCCTCGACCCGAGTAAGGAAATCAGCGACCAGTACGGGGCCGTGGAAATCGACACGCTCGACGGCAAGAAAGTCGTCGGCCGCATTGTGAACCTCAACGGCGACAACATCATGGTGAATACCGACATGCTCAACCCGAACGGACAGGTCACGGTGAACCGCAAGAACGTCGATCTGATGAAGCCGTCGAAGATTTCCATGATGCCGGTGGGTCTGCTCGACACCCTGAAGGAAGACGAACTGCTGGATTTGATGGCGTACCTGCTGTCTCGGGGCGACCGCAAGCACGCGATGTTTGGCAAGAAGTGAGCCTCACGCTGATCCGCGTCGCGCGGCGGGCGATGGCGACGACGTTTGAAATCGCTCTGCCGCAGGGCACCCCGCGCGCCACCGACGCCGCCTCGGCGGCGCTCGACCTCATTGAAGAGATCGAAGAACAACTCACCGTCTACCGCGACACCAGCGAAGTGTCGCGCCTCAATGCCACGGCTGCCGATGGGCCGATTGCCATCGATCCCGGATTGTTCCGTCTGCTCGAACAATGCGCCGGCTTCACCCTCGACACGGCCGGGGCGTTCGATGTCGCCGTGGGGGCGCTCGTCGATGTGTGGGGGTTTACCCAGCGCGCCGGGCGTGTCCCCACCGACCGGGAACTCATCGAAGCGACGGGCCGCTGCGGCTTCCGACATGTGATGCTCGGCGCCGGCTCTGTCCAATTCCGTCGCCCCGGCCTCAAACTCAACTTCGGGGCCATCGGCAAAGGCTACGCACTCGACCGCGCCGCTGAACTTCTGCGCCGCGATTGGGGCATCGAATCGGCCCTGTTGCAAGGCGGCGGCAGCAGTATGCTCGGCGTCGGCTGCCCGCCGAACGACGCGCGCGGTTGGCCGGTGTCGATCCAACATCCGGAACGGGACCGGCCTTCACTCGCCGTCGTGCATCTGAAAAATCAAGCCCTCGGCACCTCCGCAGCGACGTTCCAGTTCTTCGAATTCAACGGCCGGCGCTATGGACACGTACTCGATCCGCGCACGGGGCGCCCGGCTGAGGGTACGCAGAGCGCCTCGTGCATCGCGGGTAGCGCCGCAGAAGCGGATGCGATCAGCACGGCGTTCTTCGTCGCCGGGCTCGATTGGACGCGGGAGTATCTCCGCAGCCGGCCGAGCTTCGGCGCGGTGTTGCAACGGGACGGGGATGCGACGGTCTACACCTTGGCGTAGCGGCTGCGGTAAATCGGCCGGCCTTCTTGCCGGAACTTGCGCTCGAAGTTGGTGAGGTAGTCCATGTCGTGCTCGGGGGCGTTCTCGGCGGGCGGTTCGATCAGCGCGAATGCCGGCACGCCCGCCAGCAATTCGGTGACCATCTCGAAGTAGTCGTGCACATCGGTGACGAAGTGCAGGATGCCGCCCGGTTTCAGGACGCGCAGCACCAGTCCGGCGAACTCGTCGGTGAAGAGCAGTCGCTTCTTGTGTTTGTTCTTCCACCAGGGATCGGGGAAAAAGACGTGCACGACCGCGACGCTCTCCGGGGCGATGACCTCGCGCAGAATCCGCTTGGCGTCGGCGCAGCACGTGCGCGCGTTCGGCAGTTCCCGCAG
>JBBRUN010000659.1:0-2331 GCA_038247765.1 Gemmatales bacterium
CTGCCTGCCGAGGCTTCCATGCGGAGGCACACAGACGATCCCGACCGCTCGACCCGTCAGTTCTTCACGACCTTCGCCAATGCCGAATTCATTTCCGGCTGCGCGCATCGACTTCGCCATCTACAATGGATATCTCCGCGCTAAGCCGAGCTCCGCGCCGCTCCGAACAGGTTGATTGCATGGCCGAGAATGGTCCGACCCCGCCCCCCGCGCTACCCCCTTCGCCCCCCGCGCCGAAGCGCTCGGCGACCCTGCCGCAGGCAATGTACCTCGCCATCTTCTTGCTCGTGGTCGCGGCCATCATCTTCTTCTTGCCCGACTCCAACAAGACCATCACCGTTACCGAGTTCGACAAACTCGCCGATGAAGGGCAGGTCAAGAAGTTCGTTTTCCAAGGCAAGCGGGCCGAAGGGGAAGTGCGCGATCCGAACGCCGACGCGGTCAAAGAGCTGAAACTCGGCGCCGCCGGGAAGTTCACGATCAACCTGCTCGAAACCAACGACCAAGACAAACTCAAGCAATCGCTAAAAGACAGAGACAAAGCTCACCGCGACAGGTTGAAGAAAGCCACGCCGGACGACGCGACGCCGGAGATCGTCATTTCCCGGGCCGACGAAACGCCCCCGATCATCGGGCCGCTCATCTGGACGCTGCTACCACTGGTCATCGTCGGCGCGATCATCTTTTTCTTCCTGCTGCCCCGGCTGCGCGACCCGTCCGGCGGCGGATTCTTGTCGAACTACATCCGCAGCCCCGCCAAGAAGTACGAGAAGACCCGAACCCGCACGACCTTCGACGATGTCGCGGGGATGGAATCGGTGAAGCGCGAACTCACCGAAATCGTCGACTTCCTCCGCAATCCGGACAAATTCACCCGGCTCGGCGCCCAAGTTCCCAAAGGCGTGCTGCTCGTCGGCCCGCCGGGCACCGGCAAGACGCTTTTGGCCCGCGCGGTCGCCGGCGAAGCGAACGTGCCGTTCTTCAGCATCAACGGCAGCGAGTTCATCCAGATGTTCGTCGGCGTCGGGGCGAGCCGAGTCCGCGACCTGTTCAAGAACGCCAAGGAAGTCGCCCCGTGCGTCATTTTCATCGATGAAATCGACGCGGTCGGCCGGATGCGCGGCGCCGGCGTCGGCGGCGGATCCGACGAACGCGAGCAGACGCTGAATCAGATCCTCTCCGAGATGGACGGCTTCCAAGTTACCGAAACGGTGATCGTGGTCGCGGCGACGAACCGGCCCGACGTCCTCGATGCTGCGCTTTTGCGCCCCGGCCGCTTCGATCGGCACGTCACAGTGGACCGTCCGACGTGGCAGGGCCGACTGGCGATTTTGAAAGTCCACACGCGGAACAAACCGCTCGACGACAAGGTCGATCTCGAACGCATCGCCCGCAGCATGATCGGCATGAGCGGGGCCGACCTGCGAAACCTCTGCAACGAAGCCGCGCTCGTGGCGACGCGCGAAGGGAAGAACCGCATCGAACACGTCGATTTCGATACCGCGTCCGACCGCGTGCGGCTCGGGGCCAAGCGCGAAGAGAAATACGGCGAGGACGAGAAGCGGCGCACCGCCTACCACGAAGCGGGGCACGCCCTGTGCGCGTGGCTCGAACCGAAGGCGAACCCGACCGACCGCGTCAGCATCATCCCGCGCGGCCGCACCGGCGGCGTGACGATGTTCGCCCCGGACGAGGATCGCATCGATAACTCCTTCAGCGAATTGATGGCCCACTTGGTGGTGGCGATGGGCGGCCGGGCGGCGGACAAGTTGATCTACGGCGAACCGCTGACCGGCGAAATCGGCGATTTGAAACAGGCGACGCGGATCGCCCGGGCGATGGTGACCCAGTACGGCATGAGCGACAAGCTCGGGCCGGTGCACTACCGCGCCGGTGATGACCACGTGTTCTTGGGCAAGGAAATCGTGGAGCAGCGCGACTTCAGCGAGGGCACGGCGAAGATCATCGACGAAGAAGTGCAGCGGATATTGCTGAACGCCGAGAACCGGGCGCTCGACCTGATCGGCCGCAACCGCACGGATTTGGACGCCATCGCCAACGCGCTGTTGCAGTTCGAGGAACTCGACCGCGAAGCTTTCGAGAAACTGCTGAGGAAAGCCCCCCGCCCCGACCCGGAGCCGACGGCCGAGGCCGCGACAGAAACGATCGCCCCCCCGAGGCTGGCATTCGAAGGGATGTGAAGCGGGAAGCGCCGATACAAACTTACGGGCTGGTGTTCCGTTACCAAAAGCCCACCGGGACAAGCCCGGTGGCTCGTCAAGAAACATAAACCTCACGAGCCACCGGGCTTGTCCCGGTGGTGTTCCGCTA
>JBBRUN010000660.1:0-2324 GCA_038247765.1 Gemmatales bacterium
ACCGGGGCAATCCGGCAAAGCAGTTCTTTCTCGGTCGCGCCGATTTCGAGCGTTCGCGTGAAGATGGTCGCATTCGGAAACTTCGCATCGGTCTCCGCGCCGAGCGATTCGAGCACGGCGGTCGCGCCGACGGTGTACGACAGAATCGTCCGATCGCCGTATTGGTAGGTGCCCTTGAACCGGGCCCAGTCCTTGGGAAGCGGGCCGTAGCGGCGGTCGTCGCGGCCCTTCAAACGCGGGTCGTCGAAGCTGCCGGTGTCCGGGTCCGCCCAACCCGGCCCGACCGGATTGGCGATTTCCACGGTCCCCGCAAGCTTCGGGTGGACTTGGTGCTGCCCGTTGAAATGGATCGCTTTCCAATCGATGAAGCCGTCGCCGGCCCACCCAGCCGCGTAGCGCATTGTGTCGTGGTCGAATAGGGCGAAGCGTTTCCCGCGCGACACGCCGCCCGCCCCGGCGTCGAGCCGCACCGCGATTCCCTTATAGGCGATATTCGGCCCCGGCCCGCCGACTTCGTAGGTGTTCGAAAGGCTCGGGCCGTAGTCCATCGTCACCCATGGTTCGACCGTCAGCGCCGGCGGGCCGAACGATTTCCCCTTCGGGAGCGATACCAAATACGCGTCCTCGGCCGCGAGGTATTGGCTCGGGTTGTGCGGCTTGAGGAACGTCTCGCGGAGGTAGTGGATCACGTCGTACTTCTGCTGCGGCACCATCCACGTCTGCGGGGCCATCATGCCGTAACCGCGCGTCAGCGTTTGGTAGAAGCTGTGCGGGTCGCTGCCGTTTTTGAATTTGTCCGACGCGAACTTCAGCGAGGTCGGCATCGAGCCGGGGGCGTCCTTCGTGCCGTGGCAGTTCGCGCAAATGCGGGTGTAGATCGCTTCGCCGCGCTTCAGGGCCTTGGCATCGAGCGCCCGGATCATCCCGGCGTGGTCGATATCTTTTTCGTACTCGGGGATCACGAGCGCCGTCTGCGCCGGGCGGAGTTCCTTGGCCCGGGCTGGGCCTTGCTCGGCGATTTCGATGAGGTACCTGGCAAGGTCGAGGAACTGCTGGCGATCCGAAAGCGCGTTGATCATGCCGTCCGGCATCAGCGATTGCGGGCTGGTCGTGCGTTTCTCGATGTCCGCGGCGGCCAACACGATGCGCTTGCCCGCGGCCGCGGGGTCGAGCAGCGTCACGCGGCCTTCTTTTTCTTCGGCGATCAACCCCGTCAGCGTCCGGCCGTCGGTCAGCGTGAACACGACCGACTCGTACCCCTTCTTGATGAGCTTCGACGGCAGCAACACCGATTCGATGAGGTATTCCGCCGTGCCCTCTTTGCCGACCTTGGCTAAGTCCGGCCCGAGCTGCGTGCCCGCATCCGCATCGTGGCACTTGGCGCAGGCGAGGAACTGCTGGAAGAACAGTACCGCCCCGCGACCGGCGTCCCCCTTGGCCCGAGCGTCCTCGGCCAATGCCGCGACGGGTTCCTTCGCCATCGCTTGTTGGAACGACAGCGGCGCATCGGCCGCCGATGTGATCGGACCCATTAAGGTGAACAACACGGCGACGGCGATCATGCGAAGCATGGCGATGGACCCTATAGTAAGCCGGTTACTCACTTCAAATCTTTCTTGGCTAGTGCCGCATTCGAGTCCGATTGCTTCTGCCAGATCGCGGCCAACTCCCCGACTTTCTCCGAATTCATTTTGGCGAGGTTCTTCGTTTCGGAGCGATCCACACTCAGATCGTAGAGTTCCCACGGGCTTTCTTTCCCGGCCGCGACGATTTTCCAATCGCCGGCGCGCAACCCCCGGTTGCCCTCGTGCTGCCACCAGATGGAATCGTGCTTCGAAGACCCGTCTTTGGCGAAGGTCGGCAGTAAGCTGACGCCCGGCGCCGGTGGCGCGTCGCCGAGAACTTTGCCACCGGTCGCCGCGAGGATCGTCGGCAAAAGATCGACGATATGCCCGGGCGTCGTCCGCAGTTCCCCCTGCGCCGCGAAACCCTTCGGCCAGTGGACGATCAGCGGCGTCGAGATTCCACCTTCGTGAACCCAGGTCTTGTGCCGGCGGAACGGGGTGTTCGCCAAACTCGACCAACCCGGCCCGATGCTGAGGAACGTCGCCCCGGTCCCGCATTCGGCGTGCGGGTCGTGGCCGTCGCCGCGGACCATGATCTCGGCGCTCGCGCCGTTGTCCGACAAAAAGAAAATCAACGTGTTGTCGAGCGCGTCAATCGCTTTCAGTTGTGCGATCACCCGGCCGATTTCGCGATCCATGCGGTCGACCATCGCCGCGTGCACGGCCATTTTCCCGGCTTGGAATTCACGTTGCTCGGCG
>JBBRUN010000661.1:0-2315 GCA_038247765.1 Gemmatales bacterium
GCGATCCCGCCCGAGGACGACGCTGATGCGGAGGACGACGCCGCGTTGGCTCGGCAGAAGGTTCTTTTGGAAGGTCGCTTCCCAAGCTTTGGCGACATCCTGGGTGAAGCCGTGGCCGAACACGGCGTCTTCGTTCACGACGCCGCTGTTTTCGTCGCCGTGGATATTAGCAGCGCTCGCTTGCACCCAGACCGGCGGCGGTGTCCCGGCGAGTTTGACGGCCTCACCCAAGATCTGCGTGGCGTGGATACGGGAATGCAAAATTTCCTCGCGGTGCTCGGGGGTCCAAACGCAGTTGATGCTCCGCCCGGCCAGGTTGACCAAGCCGGCTGCTCCATCGAGTTCGCGGCTCCAAACGCCGAGAGTGCGACCGTCCCAAACGACGTGCTTCCATTTTCCGGCAATTTTCGGCGCGTTCCGGGACAGAATCACGACCTCGGCCCCGCCCGCGATCAAATGTTCGGCGAGCGCGACCCCGAGGAAACCGCTGCCGCCGGCGATCACGATCTTTCCGCTAGCTGTGGCCATGGTTAAAGCACCGGATTGTCGGATGAAAGTTACCCTACATCGTCTGCATCTCCGGTGCCGTTGTTAACCGGTCACTTCCCCGGCGTCGGGATTCCGTTCCGTTCGACGACCCCGGCCCAACGCCGCATGCGATCGCCGTCGATGTCAGGGGAGGAATCTCGCATCGCTATCAGATGGAACGCCGGGGATGGGGCAATCGACGAAGCGGAATATAGAGTTTTGGGGTATGGGGTATGGGAAGAATTCATCGCCATCATAAACTGACGTTCTTCCACAGACCGTATCCGAGACTTCGCCCATGACTCCGCTGCAATCGCTCGCCGCCTCCGGCACCAAGGTTTGGCTCGATTCCGTCGACCCGGATTTGATCGCCAGTAACCGGGCCCTCGGCGCCACCGGCGCGACCTCCAACCCCATCATCATCTCGGATCTATTGAACACCGGCCGCTTCGACGCCGACATCCAAGCCTTCGCCAAGGCCGGGCACGACGACGAAGCCATCGCCTGGGCCATGACCGACAAACTCGTGAAGATGGCCCAAGATGTGTTCGAACCGGTGTGGAACGAGACCAAAGGAAACGATGGCTGGGTGAGCTTCGAACTCGATCCCCTGCTCGAAGACCCGGCCCGGAGTTTGTCCGCCGCGGACAAAGCCAAGCAGTACATCCCGCTGGGGCAGAAGTGGGCCGCGGGGCACTGCAACCGCATGATCAAAGTCCCCGCGACTGACGGCGGCTTGCTGGCCCTCGAAGAACTCGTGGCGTCTGGGATCGCGGTCAACGTCACGCTCATTTTCAGCGAACGCCAGTACATCGCCGCGCGGGACGCCTGCTTCCGCGGGGCGATGCGCCGCACCGACAAACAGAACGTGAAGACCGTGTACAGCATCTTCGTCAGCCGCGTGGATGTGTACACCGAGAAGGCGAACCCCGACCTCAGCCCGGCCGCCCAAGGGATGGTCGGCATCGTCAACGCCAAGAAGATCTGGAAGCTGAACCAGCAGTTCTGGGCTGGGAAAGGCTTTGCCCTGCAACAAGAGATGATCTTCGCCAGCACCGGCACCAAGAAGAAAGAAGACCCGGCCTGGAAGTACGTCGAGGCCTTCGCCGGCAGCGACATCGAAACGAACCCACCCGCGACCAACAAAGCCGTGGAAGCGAGCGGCCGCCTGATGACCCGGCACATCGACGACATGCCGCCGCTGGAAGTGCTCAACGAGATCCAATCGAAGGTGAATATGGGCCACCTCGAAGAGACCCTCATGCGCGAGGGCATCAGCAAGTTCGCCGACCCGCACAAGGCGCTGATCCAGCTGATCGCGTCGAAGCGGTAACATCAACGTCGGTGCATGGATTATCCACTCGAATTCTTCCGCGAACCTTCATTGGACTACTCCGACGAATCTGTTGTAATGCACTACGTCGGATAACACCTTCGGAGCTCACCCATGTTCGAGCGTCTCTTCGGTTGGATCACGCGGTCGATGGCCAAGCCTACCCGCATTGCCCCCCCCCTCCCACCTTGCCAAGCCTAAGGTGGAGGGCTTGGAAATGCGCGATGTCCCCGCCGCACTCATCTGGGTCGGCGTCGATCCCACCAACTTCGCGAACTACCAGAACTGGTACGATTACACCGAAGGTAGCGGTGGACTCGCCGTGCCGATTCCCGGCACCGTGCTCGAAGACGACGACGGCGACGAATTCTTCGCCGTGCCCACCGCCGAGGACGACCTCTACTTTGTCGGCCCGCAAGACACCCCGCCGGATGGCATCTACCACGCAAGCAAC
>JBBRUN010000662.1:0-2308 GCA_038247765.1 Gemmatales bacterium
ATTCTACACTCATCAATCTCCGAATGCGAACTCGGGTGAATTGATCAAAGCCCACAGCAAATCTTCGGTCGCCAACTTCCGCGTCGCCCCAAGTTTGGAGAATCTCGCCACGCACTTCGCCGATTCCTCCGCAGTCGGTTTGCGGCAGTAGGCCAACAGATACAACTCCTCGACGATCTCTGTGGGCGTCGATTTCCCCGCTGCCAGCTTCGCCGCGCGGCCGGCCTCGGCGGTGATCTTCGTCGCCAATCCGGGGGCGTTCATCAGGTGTAACGCCTGCACCACGGTCGTGTCGCTCGTCCGTTCGCAGGGCGGGTCGGCGTTCGGATCGGGCCGGCCGAAGCTGTCGAGGAATTTGGAATCGAACCGCACCGTCCACGCTTCCACGGCGCGCGAGCCGGCCGGTACGGCATCGAATTTCTCCGGCACACCGGTCACGTCGGACACGGCATCGAGCAGCACTTCGGCGCGCAACCGCTGCCGGTAGCGCCGGGAGTAGTTGCGCGTATCGCCGACGTTGCGCTCGGTCGGCGCCGAACTCAGTCCGAAGGTCTGGCTCAGTGCGATGGCACGAATCAGTTTCTTCAAGTCGTAGTCGTTCTTGCGCAGGTCGTCCGCGAGTGCGGTGAGCAGTGCGGGGTTCGACGGAGGATTGGTGTCGCGCAGGTCGTCCACGGGATCGACCAACCCCCGGCCCATCATCTCGGCCCAGATGCGGTTCGCGATGACCTTGGCGAAGAACGGGTTCTCCTTGGCGGTCATCCACTCGGCCAGGACGGTCCTCGGGTCGGTACCCGCCGGAATGTCGAGCGGATTGCCGAGCAGCGCCGTCGGCAGCAGCACTTCCGCAGTCAACGGGTGCTTCACTGCGCCCGATTCGGTGGCGAAGACGAACTCTTCTCCGCCGGAAATCGGCGACGATATCCCTTGGCCTTTGTGCCCGATGCGGCCGAAGAATGCGGCGAAGCCATAGAAGTCGCGCTGGCTCCATTTTTCGGACGGGTGCTGGTGGCATTTGCAGCAGTCGAGCCGCACCCCGAGGAAAAGTTGGCTCACCATCGGGCCGAGTTCGTCCGGTTCCCGGCGGTTGCGGAAGAAGACGGCCGCGCCATTCTTGAAGGTGCTCCCCTTCGCGGTGATCAATTCCTTCACGAATTGGTCGTAGGGTACGTTCTTGCGGAACTGCTCGCGTATCCATTCGTCGAGGTTGAATGTCGCTTTGATGCCGGCGTGGTAGGGGTTCGGCCGCAGCAGATCGACCCACTTGTTGGCCCAGAAATCGGCGTACTCCGGCCGGGCCAACAAGCGGTCGATCAGCTTTTCGGCTTTCTTTTGGTCGCCGTCGACGAGGTAGGTCCGCGTCTCGTCCGGCGTCGGCAATCGACCGATGATGCTCAGGAATGTCCGGCGGTGGAATGTCGTTTCGGGAGCGGCGCTCGAAGCCGTGAGGCCGAGGCGCTTCAGTTTATCCCAGACGTGCCCATCGATGAAGTTGTTGCGCGGCAGCTTGGCGTAGAGCACTGGATCGACGGCGCCCGGCAGGGGGATGAGCACTTGGCTCACGGCGAATTTATCGACGAATCGGGCGGTGACCGCGGCTTCACCGGCGATGGTGCCGACCTTCACGACGCCGTGGGCATCGACGGCCGCATAGCCGCTGTCGTTCGATTGGAACGAGGCGAGCTTCGTCACGTCTTCGGTCGTGCCGTCGGAAAAATGGGCCGTGACGGTCAGCGGGCGGGTCTGTTTGAACTCGGCGACGATGTCGGTCGGCGCCACGCTGATGCGCGCGAGCGTCGGGGCATCGGCCGGGGTTCGCGGGGTGCCAGTGGCGATCCAACGCTTCAATAATTCGTACCCGGCGGAGCCGACGGGGATCTTCTTACCGCCGCCGTGGGGCACGCTGCCGCTGGCTTTCAGAAGCAGTAAGCTGTTGTCGATGTCGGCCGGGAAGAGCCGGCGGCCGCGACCCTCTTTGACGATGGCGTTGTGGTCGAAGGCAGGATCGAAACCGAGCAGCGATAGTGCGAAGCCATTTTGCCCACGGGCTTTCCCATGGCAGGCGCCCGCATTGCAACCGGCCCGAGTGAGGATCGGTTGGATGTCTCGTTCAAACGTGACGGGCCGGTCCGCTCCGGGGGCGGCGGACGCGAAAATCAAGAGCGAAAGCGAACCGAGGCAAAGCATGACCGATCCGGGAAGAGGCGGACGGAATAGGCGGGAATACAATTATATCCGGACGAAAGCCCTGTCGCAAGCTCCCGGAAGCGCAAAGTGTGTGGCAACCATTCTTGGAGGTTTTCGCAGG
>JBBRUN010000663.1:0-2283 GCA_038247765.1 Gemmatales bacterium
CATAGAAATAGCTTCGTGATAATCTGCGGTAGCCCCCTTCCTTCCAGCGGCGGGTTCCGAAGACTCCACCCGCCCTACGAAGAAACTCCAAGACCCGTTGCTAGACCCCTCGCCCAGTTGCTCTTGGACAGCGTTCGACTATCGAAGTAAACTCATGTCACCATTCTCGGTCAGCGCCACCCATGAAGCGATTCAGACTCCGCTCGGCATTCATCGTCGCAATGCTCCTCGGCATTGCCGCTGTGCTCTGGTTCGCCTTCATCCGAAACCCGATGACGATACCGACAACGCCGACGGGGAACGCTGCCGACGACATCGTGCCCGAGGCGTCTCCGCTCGATCCCCGGTTGCACTACTCGACCGACTTTCGCAATGTGCAACCGGATGTCCGCTACGTCGGCGATGCGAAGTGCGCCGCCTGCCACGGCGACATTTGCACCTCGTACCACGCTCACCCCATGGGCCGATCCGCGTCCGTCGGGAAGACCGAACCGATCGAAAAGTTCGACCGCGTCGCCAACAACCGTTGGAAATTGCACGGCTACGAACTGAGTATCACCGATACACCTGGGGGTCACCTCCACCGCGTCACGGCGTCCGACAGCAAAGGTGGCGCGCTGCCGACATACACCGTGCCCTCCGATCTCGCCATCGGTTCGGGGACGCGCGGGCGCTCGTATCTGTCGGTCGAAAGCGGATCCGTCTGGCAATCGCCGATCAGTTGGTTCGGCAAAGAATCCCGTTGGGATATCTCCCCGGGCTTCGACTTGGGCACCGGTGGCCGGCGGGCGATAGTCCCCTCATGCCTGTATTGCCACGTCGATCAGGCGGAGCCGATCCCGCAAACCCTCAACCGATTCCGCGCACCGGTCTCCCCGATTCAAACGTCCATCGGCTGCGAACGGTGCCACGGCCCCGGGGAACTCCACGTCAAGGAAAGGCTCGCCGGCAAAAGTGCCACAAAAGTCGATACGTCGATCGTGAATCCGAAGCACCTCCCGGCCGCGCTGCAAGCGTCGATCTGCGAGCAATGCCATCTGCAAGGCCAAGAGCGCATCCCGCGCCGCGGCCGGAGCGAATTCGAATACCGCCCCGGCCTGCCCTTCTCCGAGTTCGTCACCGTGTTCGTGCGCCATCCGGATCTGGCCGAAGCCCATCAGTCGGTGGGGCAGTTCGAACAAATGGAACTCAGCCGCTGCTCCCCGGCCGGCGGCGGCCACCTCCAATGCACGAGTTGCCACGATCCGCACAAAGCCCCGCCGCCGGCGGAGCGCGACGCCTTCTACAACAAACGCTGCGCAACCTGCCACGAGACCAAAGGCTGCACGGCGCCGCCGCCCGAGCGTCTCGCCAAGAAAGACAGTTGCATTGCGTGCCACATGCCGCGGGCGGATAGTACGAGCATCGCCCACGCCAGCGTCACGGATCACCGGATATTGCGGAAGCCGGGGCCGGCGCTGCCGCCGAAGGGATTGCCGCCGGGTGCAAATCCGTTGGTGGCCTTTCGCCCCGATGTGGCTCATCCGGAAATGGACCGGGATCTCGGTATCGCGCTGGCCCGGCTGGCCGCCAACCTGACGTCCGGATCGACCGCGCAATGGGTTCTGGGTAAGCAAGCGCGCGAACGGCTCATCGTTCACCTGAGCAGCCATAAGGGCGATGTGGACGCTTGGATTGCTATGGGCATGGCCCGGGGCGCGTGCGGCGAGCCGAAAGAGCGACTCGCCGCCGCAGAGAACGCAGCGAAGTTGGCACCGGACTCCGAGGTCGCACTCGCGGCCGTCGCCGAAGCCGCGCTGGCCAATGGCCGCTTCGACCGCGTCGAGGAAGTGTCGACCAAGCTCATCGGCATGAGTCCGCGCTCGGTGGAGCACTACGCGACGCGCGCCACGGCCCGGGCGCTGCGGAAGCAGTGGGCGAAAGCCGAGGAGGACTGCCGCGCGGCCTTGGCGATCCACCCGCTGCACCCGCAATCGCGGCTGATTTTGGCCGCTTGCCTGCACGGGCAGGGGAATGCGGAAGCCGGGAAAATGGAAGCGGAGACCGCTTACGGCTTGGCCACCAAGCCGGCGCAGAAGTCGGCCTTCCGGGATTGGTTCTTGCGCGAAGTCCGCTGACATCAGCGCTCGGATTCCGCGCACGCGGCCGCGGCTTTCCGCCACATCTGCGCGAGCTTCGGTTGGCCCATGTCGTCGGACAGATCGGCCAATTTCAACCGCACATTCGCATCCCAAGGCTTTTCCATCGCTTCGCTGGAAAGTCGCGTGATCGCGTCGAACTTGC
>JBBRUN010000664.1:0-2194 GCA_038247765.1 Gemmatales bacterium
AGCGGCGGGTTCCGAAAATTCACCCGCCCTACGAAAGCCCCCAAGAAACATTGCTACACCCTCGGTGGGGTCGTCAGGGACATCGGGACCCAATCCTCATCGCGTGGACGCCCATCGGGACGCAGTCGAATTCTTTCTGAAGGACATCGAAGAATTGCCCGACGAGTTCGAGTTTGCCTGCGTGCGGTCGCTGCATCGCCGGGAAGAAACCGAGGCGGTCGGTATCGTCCGAACCCATGAAGTCGAGCGGGTGCAGCAGCAGCGACACCTCGGTGCCGGTCGCCCGGCACAGGAACAGTGCCGTGCGCCAGTAGAGCAGTGCCACTGTCCGACTGTGGCCCGCGAGGAACAGCAGGTATGAGACGTGGATGGGGATCTTGAACAGCGGCATCGTCGTCACGGGGATTTCGAGCAGCGGCCCGCTCGGCGTCTTCCACGCGAACGGTTTCAACGGCGCGAAGCCGTCGGTGAAACGTCCGAAGAGTTTCTTCCGTTTGGTTCGTTCCTCCGCTGACAGTCCCTTGGCCGTGGCCAAGTAGTAGAGCCGCGCGAGCGGCCCGAGGAACGTCGGGAAGGTGCTGCAATCGAAGGCGTAGCCGCGGCGGCCGAGCACGTTCAGCAGCGTCGGTGAATGGCTGAACCCCGGCCCGCGGAACCCGGTGGGCCGCACGCCGGTGGCGGATTGAATCGCTTCTTCGGTGCGCCGCAGTTCGTCTTCGATCTCGGCTTCGCTGTAGAGGTGCAGCCACGGTTCGTGGTGGAACGAGTGGTTGCCGACTTCGTGGCCCGCCTCGGTGATCGAGCGCAACACCCCGGCGTGGGCCGGGTCGGCCGCGTCTTGGCCGACGAGGAACCATGTGATCTCGAGGTTCCGTTCGGCCAGGAAGTTTAGCACCCGCGGCACGACGATGCCCAAATAACTCGGGTACTCGTCCCACCCGGCTTCGCCGTGGGTCTTCAAATACGACCACAAGTTGTCGAGGTCGAGCGACAGGCTGCACGTCGGTTTCATGCGATCCGCCCCACCGCTTGCCCCGCGAGTTGCAGCGTCTCGTTCACGTTCAACGTGCCGTTGATGATGTGCGACGAGTTCACCAAATACACGCCCTTCAAGCTCGTTTTCATGTCCGGGACGCGCTCGGAATAGTTCAACGTCGGCACGGCGAAAACGTGCTTCACCTTCGCCAATTGAAACGCCAGCACATCGCTGCGATAGAAACTCGGGTACATGCGTTCCAAGGCCGCGAGGAAGCGCTCGCGGATGGAATCGTCCGATTCCGCGAAGAGCGGATCGTCCGGGGCGACGTACTTGGGCAAGTACACGAGCGTCCGTCCGCCGAACTCGGCGGCGTCGACGAGGGCCGTCATTTCGATCACGCCGGTGAACGGCAACCAGTCGTCCGTGAGGTTCGTAACGTAGAACCGCGACAGCGGCTTTTTCAAAAGCAGCGACGCGCAGACGATCCCTTGATACGTGAGATCGTTCAGCTTCGTTTGTTCGTCGGCGCTCAAGTCCGGCACCAGTTTCAGCGCGAGCGGCGGGGCCGAGGTGACGATGACGCGATCGAACTTCCGCAATTCACCGGAGGCCAGTTCGATGGTCGGGCCAGCGGCAATCTTCGCCACCGGTGCGTCCGCGATCATCTCGACCCCGCGTTCGCGGAGTTTCGCCACAAATCGCTCGAGAATCGTGGCATAGCCGCCGCGGACGTAACCGAAAAGTTCCTTCTTCATGCCCGAGCGCCGCGCGGCGTACATGCGGGCAATGGTCGCCCAGATGAACGCGGCCGACGCGATGCGGTAGCTCTCGCCGAGCTTGGCCCGCAGCAACGGCAGCCAGATTTTCTCAGTGGTGCGCGTGCCCGACCACTTCCGCAGCCAATCGACGACGGGGATCTTTTCGAGCGTCTTCCAGTCGGTCACCTTCGATGCATGGCGGATGGTCAGCCCGAGCCGCAACTTGCTGAGTAGCCCCAATGGCGGGAACTGAAGGAACTCGACCGAGTTCGACATCGAGTACAGTTTGCCGTCGGTGTAGAAGCCGGTTTTGGTTTCGACGCCGACGAACTCGGACTCGAGGTCGAGTTCCTTCAGCAAGGCATGGGTGTGCGAATCGGACAGCAAGATGACGTGGTAGAAACGATCCCAAGTGATGTCGCCGAGTCGCCACGCGGAGGCGAGTCCGCCGAAGTGC
>JBBRUN010000665.1:0-2193 GCA_038247765.1 Gemmatales bacterium
CATCGCTCCAGAGGAAGCCGCGCTCGCGGGCGGTCTTGGGCAATTCGGGGAGCGCCGCCGGGGGCGAATCGTAGCCGATCCGGTTGATGGGGTAGGTGGCGACCATGGTGTGGAACTCCGTGAAGTACAACTGCGTACAGTAATGTATATAAGCTCCATTTTGGGGAAGTCAAATGGAATTGTCGGAAAAAGTGTACCAATCGATCTCGACGATGATCCGTTTTCTGGAACCACAAGCGCGTGGCTGAGCTGAGCGAGGGGATTGCATCCACTGACGAGGCCTGATCCTTTCCGGACTCACCCACGCGTCACGCTGGTGGTCCAGAAAACGGATCACTGCCAAAATCGATTGGTATATCCCCGATTGCACTTTCTTTGTCACCGGCGATGGCTTACGATGCCGGCGGATTGCACCCTGCGGCTGCGAAAGGATTCGCGTCATGGCGACTTTGCCCACCCCGAACGACCTCACCCGCCAACAACTCGACGAGCTCGATGCGCTCTTGCAGCGAATGCTCTCGCTGCCGTTGAACAAGTCCGAGAGCGTGAAGGTTCCCCCGGCCCCACCGCTGCCGACACCGGAACAGCCGACGAGCCGGCCTTCCGTCAGCCTGTGGCGGGCCGACAGCGCGCCGGTGGCGAAGCCGCCGTACATCGCCACCGAGCCGGAACCGGCCATCGCCTTCTCGCCGAGTTTCTTGGCGGTCGCCGCGCCGGAGGCGCCGGCGCACAGTGGCACGCTGCGCGGCGTCGATGCCCCGGCCACGCCCCACGGCTACAACCGCACCTTCGGCTACCACGATGACGAATCGGTTTCGACAGCCGCCGTGCCGAGCACGCACTCGCGCTACGATTTGGCCGATGTCAACCCGTTCGCGGATTCGGCCCCGGTGATGCCGGCACCGCCAATGCGGTCGTCGTCGTCGGATACGCCGCTGTTGGCGTGGCCGCTGATCGGCGCGAACTGGTTGATCGAATCGGCGTTGGCTTGGACAGGCCCGTTCGGGGCGGTGGCCCGGATGCCGGTCGTCAAGCATTTGCTCGGGGTGGTCGGCTTCGCGCTGTTGGTGGGCGCCGGGATCTGGTGTGCGAAAGGAATGGGCTGGGTGGCATTGCCGAGATAGCCAGCGCCTCGTCTCGGCTTCAAGGCGGCTCGTGTCGATTAAAACCCGAGGTCGGATAGCCCCGGGTGATCGTCCGGGCGTCGACCCAATGGCCAAAAATACTTGCGCTCCGACTCTTTGATCGGGAGGTCGTTGATGCTGGCGATGCGCCGATTCATGAAGCCGCCCGCGTCGAATTCCCAATTTTCGTTACCGTACGAGCGGAACCAATGGCCCGAGTCATCGCGCCATTCGTATGCGAACCGCACCGCGATTCGATCCGCGGTGAAGGCCCAGAGTTCCTTGATCAGCCGATATTCGAGTTCCCGGATCCACTTGCGCGTCAGGAACTGCACAATGGCTTCCCGGCCCCTGAGGAACTCGGCGCGATTCCGCCAAACCGAGTCGGGGGTATAGGCCAATGAAACGCGTTCGGGGTCGCGCGAATTCCAAGCGTCTTCCGCCAATCGCACTTTGAGTGCGGCGGTTGTCGCATCGAACGGCGGCAACGGCGGACGCGGATTTTCGATGGCAATCACGCTGCACATTCTCCTGTTCAACGGGATCATCAGCCCATCGCTTCCAATTCTTCGTTGATCTGGCTCCAGCGCTCCTCGGCTTCGCCGAGTTGGTCGGTCACAGTGGCCAGTTCCGAATCCAATCGCTTCGATTCTTTGTCGTTCGTCGAGTTCAAGAACTGCGTCGTCAACGCTTTCTTTTGAGTATCGAGTTGCGCGATCTGTTTCTCGGTGGTCTTCAATTCCTTGCGGGCCTCTTTCTCGCTTCGGATCGCCGGGCGGGCTGCGGCCGAGGCCTTCAGTACTTCGGGCGGCAGCTTTTTGCGCTCGGTCGCCAATTCGCGTTCCCCGGCGTCGATTTCGTCTTCGACGCGGGCCAAGTAGGTCTCGTACTGGCCCCGGTAGTTCACGACCCGGCCATCGCGGACTTCGATGATACTGCTGGCAACCCGCTTCAAGAAGTGTCGGTCGTGGCTGGTGAAGATCAGCGTTCCTTCGTAGGCGATCAGCGCTTCGGCGAGCGCTTCGACCGTATCGACGTCCAAGTGGTTACCCGGTTCGTCGAGGATGAG
>JBBRUN010000666.1:0-2177 GCA_038247765.1 Gemmatales bacterium
GACCATCTTGGCACGGCCCGCCGCGACGGCGTCTTCGAGCCGCTTCAAATCGGCTTCGAATTTCTCGAACTCCGGCGTCCGCTCGACTTCGCCGATCAGCGGGTACTCTTTCGGTTCGTTCGAACTCGCCAACACGCCGTAGAGGCTGTAGTAATCGGCCGCGGGGATGGGGTCGTACTTGTGGTCGTGACAGCGGGCGCAGGCGACCGTCAGGCCCATCAAGCCGCGCGTGATCGTGTCGATACGGTCGTCGATGATATCGTGCACATTGTTGCTGAAGCGCCGGCCGAGCGTGAGAAAGCCCATGGCGGCTAGGGGTTTCTTGTCGTCGCCCATCGGCAGTTTGTCCGCGGCGAGCTGCTCGATGATGAACCGGTTGAAGGGCTTGTCTTCGTTCAGCGAGCGGATCACGTAATCGCGGTAGGTGTAGGCGTACGGATAGTTGCGATCCTCTTGAAAGACGTAGCCTTTCGTGTCGGCGTAGCGGGCCACGTCGAGCCAGTACCGGCCCCAGCGTTCGCCGTATTTCGGCGATGCCATCAGCGCTTCGATCAGTTTCTCGGTCGCGTCGGGGCGGGCGTCGTTTACGAAGCCATCGAGTTCCGCCGCGCTCGGCGGCAGGCCGATGAGGTCGAAGAAAAGCCGCCGAGCTAGAGTCCGCTTGTCCGCCGCGGCCGTCGGTTTCAAACCCTTCTCCGCGAGCTTGGCGATCACGAAAGCGTCGATCGGATTCTTCACCCCGGCAATGGTGGGAACCTTCGGTTCCTTCACCGGCTGAAACGCCCAGTGCGACTTCGGATCGGTCGTCGCTACGGCGGCGCTCGCCGGGAAGACGGCCCCTTGCTTCACCCATTCGGTGAGTGCCGCGATTTGCTCCTTCTTCAACTGCACGCCATCGGGCGGCATGGGGTAGTCCCCCTTGCGCTCCACGGACGCAATCAGCCGGCTTTGCTCCGGTTTCCCCGCGACCACCACGGCGACGCCGTCTGTCCCTTTGGCCAAGCCTTCCGCCGTGTCGAGGCGCAATCCCCCCTGCTGCTTCTTCACACCGTGGCAGCTCGTGCAGTTCTCGACGAGGATCGGGCGGATCGATTTCTCGAAGAATTCGACCGCGGCCGGATTGGGCTCCGCCGCCTGCAGGGGCAGCCAACAGAACGGCGCGACAGCCGAGGCGAGGAGCCAGCGGAACATTCGGAACTCCGGAATCGGGCGGGAAAGCGAATCGCGGCGGGCACGGCAATTATAGCTCGCGATCGGGAAAGGCGAACGGTGGATTCCCGAAGGTGAAATCTTCCACTTATTCCGCAGCCCCAACCACCGCTCGACTACAACTGCCCAGCAGTGTCCGTCCCGCAATTCGGAGAATTCCCATGCGCTGGTTCGTCGCCTTCATTTCGGCGGTCGTCGTTGGGCAGATTCGCGCCGACGAGAAACCGAAAGTGCTCGCCCCTTATACCAAGCCGACGCTGATCGCGCATCGCGGGGCCTCGGCCTACGCACCGGAACACACGTTGGAGGCCTACCGCCTCGCGATCAAACAAGGGGCGGATTTCGTCGAACCCGATTTGCAGATCACCAAAGACGGCGTCCTCGTTTGCCTGCACGATAGCACCTTGGAACGGACGACCGACGTGAAGAAAGTCTTCCCGGATCGGGCGAAGGAGACCGACGGCCGGAAAACGTGGCCCGTCGCCGAGTTCACCCTCGACGAGATCCGCACGCTCGACGCCGGTTCGTGGAAGGACGCCAAGTACGCGGGGGCCCGTGTGCCGACGTTCCAAGAGATGATCGATGCGGTCAAAGGGAAAGCGGGGATGATCCCCGAGACCAAGTCGCCGGAGGCCTACGGCAAGCTCGGGTTCAAAATGGAAAAGCTGCTGATGGACGCGCTCGCGAAGAACAAACTCGACCAGCCCGGCGCCGATCCGAAAACGCCGATCATCGTCCAGTCGTTCAGCGCCGATAGCCTCAAGCTGCTCCGGAGCGATCACGCTTGCAAGCTGCCGCTCGTTTTCCTCTTCGGCGGCGCCCAGCACGCCAGCGCCGAAGGACTGAAGAAAATCCGGGAGTTCGCCGACGGCGTCGCACCGACCAAAGCCCTCGTCTTGGCGAAACCCGATTTGGTGCGGGACGCCCACGCCCTCGGAATGAGCGTGACGGTCTGGACATTCCGCGCC
>JBBRUN010000667.1:0-2147 GCA_038247765.1 Gemmatales bacterium
GCGTCATCAGCACCAACAACCCGTAATCGACCGGGCCGAAGCGGGGATCTCTGCTACCGCGCAACAAATCACCCGCCCTGGGTGATCTGTTGCGCGGAACACTACACTAGATCCCATGATCTCCATCTCCATCAAAAACCAGCAGGAGCTGGTCGAACTCGACTTCGCGTCGCTCAAGCTCGCGGCGAAAACCGTCCTCGAAGGCGAGGGCATACCGTCGGCGAAAGTGACCTTCGCTTTCTTCGACGATGCCACCATCCACGCCATGAACAAGCGGCACTTGAACCACGACGAACCGACCGACGTGTTGACCTTTCCCTACAGTATCCGCGGGGCGGCGAAGCTCGAAGGGGACGTGGCCATCGGCGCCGGCGTCGGCAAAGCCTCGGCCGAGGAACGCGGGCATTCGGTGCACCACGAACTCTGCCTGTACGTCATCCACGCCTGCCTGCACCTGTGCGGCTACAACGACAAACGCGACGATGACATCGCCGAGATGCGGGCGAAGGAACGCCACTATCTCGCCAAGCTCGACCTGCCCGACATCGCAGGAGAATGACCATCCGCCAGATTTCCGTCCGCGATGTGAACGCGATGCTGAGCGCCGGCACGCCGGTGCTGCTGCTCGATGTGCGCGAGCCGGAAGAGCACGCCTTCTGCCACTTGCCGGGCAGCGTGTTGATGCCCCTAGGGGATTTGCCGACGCGCTGGGAAGAACTGGAAGTGCCAGACGATGCGATGGTGGTGGTCTACTGCCACCATGGCGTCCGCAGCCTGCGCGGCGCCGGGTTTTTGGAGTATGTCGGGATCAAAAACGTGGCGTCGATGGCCGGGGGAATCGAGGAGTGGAGCCTCGCGGTGGATCCGACGGTGCCGCGGTATTGAGTTCGACCCGCTCGCTACGTTAGAATAATATGAATTCGAAAGTAGGAGGCCGGGCACCATGAAGCTTCTAGGCACCATTCAAAACGGTCGCGTGCAGTTCGACACACCGCTCAGATGATGAACTACAAGAATCGCTCCCCCGCCCTTCATTCCTCTGACTTTGACAATTCAATGGATAAGGCCCGACGATGCCGGGCCTTATCCATTGGGTTTGCATTGCGTGCTTACAGAATCTCTTTGCTGAACGGCACGTTCCCCTTATCGACGATCTTGATCGGCCGGCCGCTGACGGCTTCGTTGTCCTTGGTGTGGTCGATGCCGAGTACGTCGCAGACGGTGGCGAGGAAGTCGCCGGTCTTCACGGGTCGCTCGGCGACCGTGGCTCCTTCTTTGTCGGTCTTGCCGATCACTTGGCCGCCCTTGAGGCCACCGCCGAACATGGCGAGGCTCCACGCCTTGGGGTAGTGATCCCGGCCCGGCTTGGCCCCGCGTGCGTTGATGTTCGGCGTCCGGCCGAATTCGCCCATCCAGATGACGAGCGTCGTTTCGAGCAGGCCGCGATCTTTGAGGTCAGACAACAGGGCGCCCACGGAGTTGTCGATTTGGGTCGAGAGGTTCTTGACGCGCTCGAAGTTGTCTTGGTGGGTGTCCCAACCGCCGAGGGCGACTTCGACGAACGGCACGCCGACTTCGATCAGCCGGCGGGCCATGAGCATGCCATCGGCGAACTTGCCGCTGCCGTACTTCGACTTGCCCGCGGCCGGTTCGGCGCCGATGTCGAAAGCCTTGGCTTCCTTCGATTGCATGAGCTTGACGGCGCGCTCGTATGTCGTCTTGTGGTCGAGGGTCGCGCCGGCTTCGTAATCGTGGAAGAAGGCCTTTTCCATTTCTTCGAGCAGTCCGGTGCGGTTGGCGAACTGCTTATCGGACACCAGCGTCTTCAGATCTTCGACGCCCTTGGTGGCGTCTTGGACCATGAGCGGTTGATACTTCGGCCCTAGGAAGCCGGCGCCGAAGCTGCGGCCTCCGATGGAGACGAAATTGGGCATCGCGGCTTTTTCGCTGCCGAGTTCGCAGGCGGCGATGGCCCCTAGGCTCGGGTAGGTCAGGCCACCTTGGCCTTCGCGGTAGCCGGTGTGCAAGTGGTAGCGGGCGCGGGCGTGGGCGCCTTCCGGCGTGGACATGCTGCGGACGAGCACGCCTTCGTGCATGTGCGTCGCCAGTTTCGGCAGGTGTTCGCTGATCTCGATGCCGGCGGCGGA
>JBBRUN010000668.1:0-2146 GCA_038247765.1 Gemmatales bacterium
AAGCACGCCGTCATCCGCGAAGCGATCTTGAACGACCTCGGGCGCGGGGTGACGGTGCTGAAAGGCCGCGGCGGATTCTCGACCGCCGAGCAGGAGATCTTGTACTGCGTGGTCACCCGGTTGGAACTGACGCGACTGGAGACGCTGGTGATGTCGAAGGACGAGGCGGCGTTCTTGGTGATCTCCCCGGTGCACGAAGTCAGCGGTGGCACGCTGAAGCACCGGGTGTTCCACTGATGGGCCGCTTCGACCAGGCCATTCCTCTCGGCGACTTCACTTCGCCACGCCTTTGTTCCAATAGATGCGGCAGTTGCCCGTCGCTCGGCCGACGGCGACGATGTCGGGTTTGCCGTCCCCGTCCAAATCGGCGACCACGAGGTCTTCGACCGCGACGCCGCCGTCTTCGAGGATGTATCGCTCCCACTTTTTGGCGGCCGTGTCGAAGCGGTAGATCCGCACGCCGCGCTTCTCGCTGAACTTGTCGTCCTTCGTCGGGTTGTCGCGGACGCCGACGACGATGGCGTCCACGTCCGACCCCTTGGAGGACTGCGCACCGGTCTTTTCGCTGTGGAAGCTGAGGCCGAAGCCGGCACACCGCACGGCGTGCCCCCACCGCAACTGCTCGTCGATGACCGTCCGCGTCCACAGCGGCTTGCCGCTTTCGCTCTGGTACACCACCACCTTGTTGCCGTGCCACGGCTCGATCGTGGCGGCGAAGTGGTCCGGTTTCGGGTCACTCGTGAACACATCTTGGAGGGTGGTGAAGTTGTTGTACGACCCGACCGCCACCTCGCTCGCGCCGCGGCTACCCTTAGGGTTCGCTTGGTCGCCGTCGCCAACTTTCTCAAGCTTCGGCTTGCCATTGCCGAACGTTTGCGCGTGCAGGCCGTCGTAACTGGCGAGGTAGATCCGCGGCGGCTCCAGGTTGTCCAGCCGCCGCACCTCGATGAAGTTGTGTGTCACCCGCAGTTCGTCGTTCAGCACCGTCGCCTTCCAACTCTCGGGCTTCTCCGGATCCTTCGCGGGCACCTTATACGACACGATCCGCACCGGCCGACCGTCGAGCCAGTTCTTCTCCTTGGTGGCTTCGCGGCCCATCAGAGGGGCCATCACGATCTCCGGTTTCCCGTCGCTGTCGGTATCGAAAACTCGCACCCGGTGCACCATCGGCTCATCGCACGGGATGGCGTGCATCGTCCATTCGTCGTCGAGGGTCTTGCCGCGCTTCAGCCATTGCAGCGTGCCGGGGTTCTTGGTGTCGAACGGCTTCCAGCCGGCGCCGATCACGAGTTCCGGTAGGCGGTCGCCATCGATGTCGATCGCCGCGATACAGACGTTGTCCGGTTTGGTTTTGCCATCGAGGAGCACCCGCTTTTTCCAAGTCGGGTTCTGATACCAGACGATCTTGTGCTGATCGACAACGACGACGTCCGGCTTCTTGTCGCCGTCGATGTCAGCGGTGATGACGGCGTAGCCGATTTTCAGGCCGGAGTCGATCTCCTGCACTTTGAAGCTCGGGAAGCCGGCCGGAGGTTTCGGCGCATCCGGCAAATCCGCGCCTTGGATTGCGCTCGTGATCCAAAACAATACAGTTGGAATCATGAGGATTCGACGCATGGGAGACCTCGTGAGGGGGGCGTGTCGTATCGACTCATCAACTTTAGCAGTTTTGCGGCATCGGAGATGCGAAGTCTGTGACGGACCGGTTACTACTCGACGCAACTCCGTCGCCGGGACCCGTTCGATGATAGAATTCACCGAGTAAAGAGGTTCACCCATGACAATTCTAAGAATGCTGGCCGGTGTGATGGCTCTCGGCCTGGCAACGGTCGCTTCCCAAGCGGCGCCGCCGCCACCACCGGAAGAACCGGGCTGGCTCGGCGTCATCATCGCTCGAGGCGAACTCAAAGACAGAATCGAATCGACACCGATTTTGGAACGGCCGTATCGCCCGCTCCACGTGTACGGGAACACAATGCGTCGGAATCACTACCGGGGCGCGCCCGTGCCGAAGTTGAAAGATGTGGTGCGCGGGGCCGGTTCGATTGTCACGAATCGCTGAGTATGGGAGTCCGTGGCGCCCACAAATGGATTTCGCCAACGCACTCTTCGATTGAAGGGGAATACGTACGAAAATCTCCGGGAA
>JBBRUN010000669.1:0-2112 GCA_038247765.1 Gemmatales bacterium
CCATCTCCGGCCGGATGGCGAAAATCTGAATCAAACGCCGCGCCGACATCGGTGGGACGCGGACGCCTTGTTCCCAACTCTGGATCGTCAGGGCGTGTGGAGTCTTCGGAACCGGCCCTCTCCAGAATTAGCCTTGTGGCAGTGGCCGCGTCCTTCCAACGGCGGGTTTCGAAGACGTTCCGAAGACTCCACCCGCCCTCGTGCACGAAGCTCCAAGTCTCGTTGCTGCAACGCAGCCAGTCCCACTCCCCTTGCACACCTTGCGCGATTCCGGATAATCGCCTAGTCGAACACCCGCCGGAGCTTCCGCATGTCCCGCCTCTTTCTTTGCGTCGGTCTATTGTTGGCGACGTCCCCTCTGTTCGCGCAACCGGTGAAACGGGCCGACCTCAAATCGGGGCTCGTCTTCGCGGCGCAAGATTCGGCGAAACTCACCCGGCTCGAACCGATTGTCGGGCTGACGCTGAAGACGGGCGAATCGATTCACCCGCAGGCCGCAGGCGGCGCGGCGACGTACACTTGGACCGGATACATCCAAATCATCACCGCCGGGAAATACAAGTTCGACACGGCCCTATTCGGCAAGTTGGACGTCCGCATCGAAGGTGTCGTAGTGCTCGCCGGCGAAGTCGGCGACGGCGCGGCCAAGGCGGTCGTCGGCCAAGAGATCGAGTTGAAACCCGGCATCCAATTGTTCGAAGTCCAATTGTTCGGCACCGCGAAGGGCGCCCGCGTCGAGCTGAATTGGCAAGGCCCCGGCTTCGTGCGCGAGCCGATTCCGTACTTTTTCTTCGGCCACACGCTGAAACAACGCCCACCGGAATACGCCGCCGATTTGAAGAAGGAACACGGGCGATTCTTGTTCGAAGAACACGCCTGCGCGAAGTGCCACGCCCCCGACAAAGACGACGCCATGGCGAAAACCCTCGTCGATCGCCGTGGCCCGAGCCTCACCGAAATCGGCAAGCGGGCCTACCCCGGCTGGATCAATGCTTGGTTGAAGGATCCGAAAGCCCACCGGCCGCAAACGACGATGCCGAAACTCTTCACCGACGATGAAATCGGCGCCAGCCAGCGCTACGCTGTCACGGCGTACCTCTCCAGCCTCGGCGGTGCGCTACCCGAATTCAAACAGCCCACGGTAATGACGAAACCGGAACGGGACAGCATCGAACGCGGCGGCAAGCTCTACATCACCACCGGGTGCGCGGCCTGCCACGGTGACCAACTCACGGCTCCGCCCGTCAAGAAGGTCAATGACGAAGACGACCCCAAAGACTCCCCGAAGCCCGAAGACAGCATCTATGGCCTCGGTACGAAGTCCGGCGCCCAAAGCTATTACACGTTGGGACACATCGGCAGCAAAACCCGCCCGGAGCCGCTGGCCAAGTACCTGTACGATCCGCTGGCGACCAACGCCCACGGCCGCATGCCGAACATGGCCTTGAGCGCTGCGGAAGCGACCGACATCGCCAAGTTCCTGTGCCGGGTGACCGACGACAAGATCAGCCCCGCGATGCCCGCGGAACCGAAAGACGATCCGCTCGCACTCGTCGATCTCGAACTCGGAGCGAAAAACAAAAACTTGAAACGTCCCGAGGCCTGGAAGTTGGCCGGGAAGTGGCTGCTGACCTCCAAGGGGTGCGTGAACTGCCACGAAGTCAAGCCCGGCGGCTCAACGCTGCCAATCAAGGAAAACATCGGGTTGAAACTGGCGTCGATCGCCAAAATCCCCGAAAAGGGCTGCATCACCGGAACCGAGATCCCCGCGACCGCGCCGAAATTCGGCTTCGACAAAGACCAACAAGAAGCCCTCACCGCCTTCTTGAAGGGCGGCCTCGCCGGGGCCGGTTCACCGTCGCCCGTCTACACGGCGCGGACTTCGATCAAGCGCTTCAACTGCCTGAACTGCCACAACCGCGACGGCGAAGGGAGCATCGACGAAGGCTTGGCGAACAAGATGAAGGCGTTGGAAAAACTCGAGAATGCGGACGACATTCAACCGCCTCGGCTCACCGGCGTCGGCCACAAGATGCGCACGAGTTGGTTGAAGGAAGTCCTCGTCGGCGGGGGCCGGGCACGCCCGTGGATGACGCTGCGGATGCCCCAATA
>JBBRUN010000670.1:0-2100 GCA_038247765.1 Gemmatales bacterium
GAACCGGGGCCGGCGCCGACCAGCGTCACGCGGCCGGGGCGGAATGAATTGTCGAGAACCATCTTGTAGAACCAACCAGCAAGACTGCGAGAATCTCAAGCACCTGCGGAAATGAACCCGTTGGCAACCATCAATTCATTGAAGACTCCCTATCAATTATCATAGGCGGGTAGTGGAGATAAAATACCAGCGGACCACTTTTCGTGCCGGATGCGGAAGGTGGCAGAAAATGCCCAATAGTGAGTCTTTTTCAGTTCATACCCAACGGTTGTGTATTCTCGGAGCCTCAGCGTCCCTGTTTGGCCAGGAACTTCAATCCGCCCTTCGACGACAACCCCTGCTGGCAAGTTTGGTCGAACTTGTAGTGCTTCAGCAGTTTCACGAGTTGCTCCGCTTCGACTTGAGACGCAAACGGGCCGAAGATTTGGCGGTTGGTGCTGTCGTAGAGTGCGTACTGTCCACCGGAGGCGGGGCGGGCTTTCAAGCCGTCCGTGTCGAAGCGGAGACCCTGCACGGCGAAGGGGACCCGCGTCGGCGCCGAGCCATTGACGAGGAAGAAGGTGATGTCGGCGTTGAACCGGCAGAACTCGGTCGCACGGATGTCCTGCACGACTTTCAACGCGTCGCGGGCGCTCCATTCGCTCGCGCCGAACTTCGCCAGCACGTCGTTCCCGTGGGCGAGCACGTACTCGCTCTTTTCTTTTCGCACTTCGCACTTCTTCGCGTCGATCACGATCCGCTCGCCGATGAAGCCCAAGCCGGCCACGTCGATGCCGGTGCGCGTCAAATTCAGTTCTTGTTGGCCTTTGATGGCCGCCGCGAACCCGCCGGAGCCTGTCGGGGCGTTGCCCGGCATAGCGAAAAAGTAGGACAGGATCGGTGTCGGTTCCCCGACCCGACCGATGCGGTTGAAACCGTAGCGCTGAGCCACGGCGGCGGATTGCTCGGCATCGTCGCGATTCGCCCCGAAATTCAGCAGGATGCTGGCGTCGTCCCGCAGGACCCACGCGCCGCGGACGTTCTCGGCACGGACGGTTTTCAGATCGAACGCCACGGAGAGTTTCGGTTCGTAGGTCGGCACGAAGGCCTCGCCATTGGTGAGACCGTATTCGATCACGGGCCGGCCGGCACCGATAGCCGCCCATTCGGTGGGTCGCAGTTCGCGCATCTGGCGGACGGCCTCTTCGGTCTCGTTTTGGCGTTTGCCGAATTCGCGGAGCAGTGTCGAGCCGGACCAAATCTGCCAGTTGTCGTTCTGCCGCCGGGCAATGAGCGACGACCCCTCGACGCGGACGATTTGTTCTTTGTGCGGGAGCTTCACCTCGGCTTTTGATGAAGTCGACTTGGGCTCTTGCGCACCGGGGGCCGGCGCTGGGACCGTGGCGCGCGGGAGGTTATGGGGCTGTTGCGGGAAGATCTGCGGGCCGAAACCCTGCGGCAATCGACCGGGTTCCATCGGTGCCAACGGGCCTGGCCGGAGGGGCGATTGGGCGTGCAACGCATGGGCGGTAATAGCGAGAACTGCAGTCAAAATCAACTTGGCGCGCACGGGTGACCCTCCGACGATCGTCTCAGTCGGAGTTATCGGCAGAATCGGGATGAGAATTGAAGGCTTCGAGAGCAAATTTACGATGCGAGTCGATCGACGATCCGCCCATTCCCTACTTCACCCGATGGTTTGCGATGTCCATTCTGCGCGAGAGACTGTCCGACAACTTTCCCACGAAAATCAGCGGTTCGTGTCAATCGCGAGTACTGGATTCACGAAACCCCACGGAATCGTGACCTCGGCCACCACGCCCCGACCGATATCTTCGACTTTCAAGGGAAAACTTTTCGGATAGCCTCTTAACTTGAGGCCTCTAGAGTTGCGTCCTTGTCGCTGCGAAATGGCTCACCCGAGAAGTTCCTTGATCGGCCGCGGGTTGTCGAGCAGGTGCGTCGGTCGGCCACCGAAGTCGGGGAGGCTCCCGGCCGGGTCGACGCCGAGGACCGAGTACACCGTTGCCATGAGGCTCTGAAAGTCGGTCTGCCCGCTCTTGGCCCGCTCGCCGCGGCCGTCGGTTTCGCCGATGACCTGGCCGACTTTGATCCCGCCCC
>JBBRUN010000671.1:0-2040 GCA_038247765.1 Gemmatales bacterium
ACCGATCCCGTCGAACAAGTGGTATCAGAACCTGCTGTTCCAACAGTACGGCACCGGGCTGTGGGCGATGCCGCACAAAGTGGACGCGACCAAAGAGGGGTTCGAGGTCTTCTTCCCCACGACATTCGACACCGGCGGGACGCGCTCGTTGGCGGAGTTCCCACTGGTGATCGGCGGGAAGGATTTCAAACCGACCGACTCGCGGGCGAAGCAATGGGCCGACTGGATGGTGTCGTTCCGCATGCCGGAAAGCGAGTCGCGGTTCGTGGACGTGACCCTCGGCGAGGGAATGCCGTTTGTTTGGGCCGAATTCACCGGGGTGAAGCCGACGATCGCCCTTGGCGGGCAAGGTGGCAAGGGAAGTCGCGGCAAGAACCCGGCCACGTTTTTCGATCTCGCTGGCAAGGAAGCGAAACTGCCGCTCATGGGCGACACACTCGGCATCACTTACGAGGGTCGGTCATACGCGGTCTTTGCCCCAGACGGCACGACTTTTGAAGCCGATGGCTCCGACATTGCTGTGACGTTCGCGGGAAAGGAGTCGTTCCTGGTGGTGTGTCCGCTGCCGGCGACGAAGGATGCGACGCTGTTCCACAAGTATGCCTTTGCCGTGCCGCGTGATACGAAACTCTCCTGGAACTACGACCGCGTCGCAGGCACGATTTCGACGACGTGGGCGATTGCGACCGACCTGCTCAAAGGCTCCGAGCGGGGTGTCATCCAGGGTTGGCTGCCGCACCACTGGCGGGACAGCAAGACGGATTTTCAGTTCAACGACCTCGAGTACCGTACGATTCGCGGCAAGATGCGCTGCGCGACCGGCGAAAAGTTCACGATCACGTACCCGTTCAACGGTGTGCTACCGAACTTTTCGGTACCCGATCCGAAGTCGGGTTACGACCCAGCCCGGATGAAGACGTACCTCGCGGATTCCTTCGCGAACCGTAAGCCCCCGCTCGGTTCGGACACCTACTCCGGCGGCAAGGATCTGCAACGGTTCGCGCAGGCCGCTTTCATGGCTAAACAAACCGACGATGCATCCTTCGAACCGATCCTGAAGAAGCTCCGCGGTGAGATGGAGAACTGGCTTTCGTACACCCCGGGGGAGAAGAACAAGTTCTTCGCCTACTATCCGAGACGGAAAGGGCTGATCGGATTCGGCCCGTCGTTCGGGTCGCAGCACTTCACCGACCATCACTTCCACTACGGCTACTTCACGTTCGCCGCTGGGTTGCTCAGCCAGTTGCAACCGGACTTCGCGGCCGGATACGGCGACATGGCAAAGATGATCGCGAAGACTTACGCCAACTATGATCGGGCCGACAAGCGGTTTCCATTTCTCCGTACATT
The DNA here is from genome assembly GCA_038247765.1 of Gemmatales bacterium. Lineage (GTDB taxonomy): Bacteria > Planctomycetota > Planctomycetia > Gemmatales > Gemmataceae > JALHQU01. The sequence continues at coordinate 1,351 of JBBRUN010000671.1, forward strand.
CGACATTTGGCGTGGGCACTCCTTCGCCGATGGCAACGGCTTCCCCGAGGGCAATAACCAGGAATCGACGGGCGAGGCGGTGAACTCGTGGGTCGGGATGATCTTGCTTGGAGAAGCGCTTGGTGATGCTGAGCTGACCGCGGCCGGCGTGATGGGCTACACTTTCGAGACGCGGGCCAACCTCGAATACTGGTTCGACCCGCACGGCGACGTGTTCCCGCCAAACTATCCTCACAAGGCGTGCGGCATGATTTGGTGCAACAGCATCGTCTGGGGCACGTGGTTCACCGCCAGCCCGAGTTGGATCTACGGCATTCAATGGCTGCCGTCCGGACCGGCGATGGCCTTCTACGACCGCGATCCGAAGCTCATCAAACGTGCCTATTCGGACCTCGTCCGCGAACTCGATGCGTTTGAAACCAAGGAGGCCGCGAAGAAGCCCGGCACTCCGAAGAAAGGAATTGACATCAAGGCACAGGGGGGTGAACTCGGCAGCTACCACCTCGGGTTCAACATGCACGCCGACCCCAGGTGGGTCACGGAGCAACTCGACTCGCTGTGGAAGGAGCCGGGCGACAAGGTGGCGCACAACGAGTGGATGGCCGGGATTTACTACCAGTCTCATGCACAGCGAAAGCTTGGCCGAGTAGATTGGGGCGTTCACGCCGACAGCCCGACCGCGATGGTTTA
>JBBRUN010000672.1:0-2028 GCA_038247765.1 Gemmatales bacterium
CTGATGATCTACCAGGGCGGGGCGTGGCCCAAGGAGTACCACGGCAAGCTCTTCATGGCGAACCTGCACGGCCACCGCATCAACGTGGACGAGGTGAAGCCGAAGGGGAGCAGCTACGAGGGCGACCGCAACCCGGACTTCCTGCTGACGCACGACAAGTGGAGCATCATCGTCGCCATCCACGGCGGGCCGGACGGCAACATGTACTTCTGCGATTGGTACGACAAGCAGGTCTGCCACTTGCGCGAGCCGGAAGTCTGGGACCGCACAAATGGGCGACTGTACCGGATCAAGCACGAGAGCACGAAGCCGGTGAGGGGATTGGATTTGGCGAAGTGCAGCGATGCCGAGTTGGTGAAGTATCAATTGAGCGAGAACGATTGGTATGCGCGTCATGCGCGGCGGATCTTGCAGGAGCGGAGCGAAGATGGAATGAAATTCTTGAGCGATAAGGGTCATTCTGAGCTCACGAAATTGTTGGAGCACAAAGACCCTAGTCGTCGACTGCGGGGTTTGTGGCTGCTACATGCCGTTTCAGATTCGGAGATTGCTCCCGATCGATTCGAGGAGATTGTGAAAGACGAGAGCCCTGTCATCCGGGCGTGGGCGTATCGATTCTGCGGGACACGCGTTCAGGCCGATCCCAATGGCGAAAATACACGAAATTTCGCCGAACGAGTTGCGAAGTTGATTGCGAACGAGAAATCGCCTGTCGTTCGTCGCGCGATTTTGTCACGCCTAACATTCGCTGGTGACCTTTTCTGGCAAGACCAGCACATGAAAACGATGCTATCTCATGCGGAAGATGGCAAGGATCCGATTCTTCCCCATCTGCTCTGGTACGCCCTCGAAAATCAATACGACATCGCAAACTCGCTCAGGCATGCTGGGATAATGGAGCGGCCCGACGAAAAATATCTCTCAATTGCAGCGGGATCGAAAGTTCCACTGTTGGAAAAGATGGCCCGCCGGGTGGGTGCCGATGGCAGTTCTGCGGCGACAGCGGCGCTCGTAAAAGGACTCGGCGAATCCAAATCCGATGTGCAAACATTCGCCTACCTGCGCGGCCTGCAAGAATCGGTCAAAGGCAAGCGGCAAGCCGACGCTCCGAAGGGATGGGAGGCCGTCTCCGCCAAACTGCGGAAATCCGAAGACCCCGCCGTGCGGAACGCCGCACTCGCGCTGGCGGTCACCTACGGCGATGCGTCGGCCTTCGCTGCGATGCGCAAAACGCTGATCGATACCACAGCCGACATCACTGCCAGACAATCGGCGCTCGCTACGTTGGTCGACGCTCGGGACAAGCAACTCTCGGCCGTCCTCCAGCAGTTGCTGGCCGAACCGGCGATGCGCCCGCAGGCCATTCGCGCGCTGGCTTCCTTCGAAGATGCCAAGACTCCCGCCGCGCTGTTGGCCGTCTATAAGAATCTCACCGCCGCCGAGAAACGCGATGCCGTCGCCACGCTCGCCTCGCGGTCGGCGTTCGCCACGGCACTCCTTGCAGCCGTGGAAGCCAAGGCGATCCCCAACGCCGACATCCCCGCCGAGATCATCCGCCAGCTCCGCAACCTCGACGACAAGGCGCTGAACGAGAAGATCGCCAGCGTCTGGGGAACAGTCCGCGACACGCCGCTCGAACGTAAAAAGGTCATCGCCGATTGGGCCAAGAAGCTCAACCCCGGCGCGCTGGCGCAGGCCGACCTCGGCGCCGGCCGCGCGATTTATTCCCGCGTCTGCCAACAGTGCCACACGCTCTACGGCGTCGGCGGCAAGGTCGGCCCGGAGATCACCGGGGCCAACCGCAGCGACCTGAATTACCTACTCGAAAATATCCTCGATCCCTCGGCCGTGATTCCGAAGGAATACGCCGCGACCAAGCTCGACCTGCTCGACGGCCGCGTCGTCACGGGCATCATCAACGAAGAAAACAAGGCGACGCTGACCGTCGTCACGGCCACCGAGACGCTGACGATCCCGGTGAAGGACATCGACAAACGCACGGCTAGCGAACTGTCGATGATGCCCGAC
>JBBRUN010000673.1:0-2019 GCA_038247765.1 Gemmatales bacterium
CTGTCGTCGTTGCCGACGACATAAGCCCCCGGCGCGTTGGCCGTCCACAAATTCAAGTGCATAACGGGGTCGAGCGGAGAGCCGAGTCGGCGGGCGTAGCAGTGGATGTCGAACACCTGCCCCTTCTTCGCAGCGAACTTGAAGTAGTCGAGTTCACCCGCCGCTGAGATCGTGCCGTTGAACGCGCCGGGTGCGGCGCCGACGAGCGCGGTCGCAGGGGTGTTCGCGTTGGCGATTTCGACCGCGTTCGGCACGTCGACGATGCGGGCTTTGAACCCGGTCGGGCTGATGCCGTCCGCCGTTTGGCAATGCAGGCGAAAGTTCGGATCGGCCACGGCGGGGAGCTTGATCTTCTGCTTGATTTCGCCCGACGGGTCGCCGAGGAAGCGGAATTCAATCTCTTCGCCCGGTTTGCCACCGGCCGGGATCACCGCGGTGGGCAACGGGAAGTTGCCGATGTGGAGGCGGTACGCCGCGCCGCCGCCGTAGGCCGCTTCGCGGACCATCACGGTGTATTTGCCGTCGGCGGGGGCGATCATCGAGCAGCGCCCATCTTGGCCACCCAAGGCCGTGTCATCGCTCGAGACGATTTCAAAACGTTTGTCGTTCAGGATGGCGATGTACGGATCCCACATACCGACCGCGAGGCGCATCCCCTCGATTTCGGCGGAGATCCGCTGGCCCTTCTTGACTTCGACCACGAAGTAATCGACGTCCTCACCGCCAACGCTACCGTGGATAGTGCTGTTGAAGGCAACCGGCTGGCCCTGTTCGAATTCGCTGTTAGGTTCTTTCTCGTCGGCGCTCGGCAGCGCCCCGATCCAGAAGGTGCGGGCATCGCTGAGGCCCGAGGCGGTGCGGATGCGGAAGAGGTGCTCGCCGAGCCGGCAATCCGGGGCGATTGTCAGCGTCACCTTCACTTGCGCGTCGTTGACGACTTCCAACTTCTTGACGGTGACGCCGGGGTAATAAATCAACACTTCTTGAGCGTCGGCCAAGCGCGCGCCGTTGAATAACACTACGGCCTCGGTACCGCGCTGGGCGCCGAGCGGGGAAATACCCCCGAGCGACGGCGAAGCGGCTTGGGCGAGTGAACCGCCGAGAATCAATGCGATGAGAGCGGAGAAGGCGCGAATCATGGTGCGATGCCCCGGTTCCAAGTACGAGCGATCAAGAAGTTCACCGCAGAGAAAGAAGAGAACGCAGAGGGAGAAAACAGATCAGTGGTGACAATTGCGGGCAACACGGCCCGCATTTTGTGTATTGCTCTCTCTGCGTACTCTTCTTTCTGTGCGGTGAAAAATCTTCGTTCAATCAAGCCAGCAATTCCTTGCGGACGTGGCCTTCGCGGACGATGTCGATCGGCCGGTCGCCGGGGGACATCAGCTTCTTGGTCGCGTCGATGCCCAAGCAGGTGTAGACCGTTTGGGCCATGTCTTCGACCGTGAGCGCGTCTTCTTCCGGTTCGCTCGCGGTCGCGTCCGACTTGCCGTAAACGCTGCCCTTCTTGATCCCGCCGCCGGCCAGAACCACGCTGAACACCTTGGGCCAGTGATCCCGGCCCGCCGTGCCGTTGATCTTCGGCGTCCGCCCGAATTCGGACGAGATCATCACGAGGGTCTTGTCGAGCATCCCGCGCTGGCTGAGGTCATTGATCAGCGCCGCGTAGGCTTGATCGAACGCCGGCAGTTGCGAGCGGGTGTTGGCGGTGATGCCGTTGTGGAAATCCCAACCGCCGTAGGTCAGCGTCACGAGGCGGACGCCCGCTTCGACGAGCCGCCGGGCCATGAGCATGCGCTGGCCGGCTGAATTGCGACCGTACACGTCGCGGAGCTTGGCGTCTTCCTTGTTGATGTCGAAGGCGTCGCGCGCCTTCTCGCTCGAGATCAGGCCGTAAGCGCGTTGGTAGAACGTGTCCATGGCGTCGAGGTTGTCCGACTTTTCCTTGGCTTTGAAGTGGTCGTTCACGGTGTCGAGCAGTTGCCGACGGCTCGTGAAGCGATCCGGGGTCACTCCGCC
>JBBRUN010000674.1:0-2019 GCA_038247765.1 Gemmatales bacterium
ATTTCCCATGCCCTTCACAAAACCGTCTTCCGCTGAACTCGACCGCATCGCCGAGGAAGTGCTCGCCACGCTCCGACGCCAAGATCTCCATCCGATGGCGTCGACGCGCGGCCTGACCTTCAGCCAGTTCGAACGCACCGCCCACGCCATCGGCCACCACGCGCGGGTCGGTCGTGTAAACTCCGTCGACGTCGGTGTAGATTTCGCATTCCACGTCGTACCCATCTCGCGGGCGCTGGGGGTCGAGGTGATCTCCGCGGCCTTGGCGATGAGGTCGTCGGTGGTGCTCCCCTGCGCGCTGACGACGACGATGACCCCTTTACCATCGGATTTGGCGCGGATGGCTTTCCGCGCGGCTTCCATGATGCGGAGGGCATCCTTGGCACTGGACCCGCCGAACTTTTGCACGACCAAACCCACGGCACCGACCTCGGAGAGGAGAAAGGGAGAGGGGTTTGTCTTAGGGCGCGGGGTGGTGAACGGGGAATTCTTGAGTCCAGCGGAATATCCCACACCCTCGCGTGAACGCAGCGCAAAACGCTGGACTCAAGACTCTGTCGCTGGACTTAATATGCACGGCAAGGGTTTGCGTCGGGCGTTCATTCCGGACTCGACACCGATTCCCCGCCGGATCGCGTGCACAGGGCGGGCATAATGGAATCGGCGGAGTAAGCGAGGAACCGCACCGATCCGTCGGCGAAGGTAAGAACTACTGGCACGCACACCGTACGGAAAAAGCCGGGTCATTTGCAAACGTATTGATTAGTGAAAACAGTTCTGTCCGGTAGTTACGTGGGACTGTACTTTTGCGAGAGCAAAGAGCCAATGCCGAGTGGCGACGGAGTTTTGCATTCGGAGAACGCCCCGCGAAACGAGCGGCGGCCAACAGTGCAGGCCACTGGCTTTTCTCCAACTTCCATTCGGGATGATCTGTGACAGCTGCGAACGCGCTCACCGCGGCGGCCGCGTCGGGGTCACGCAAGCCCGCGAAAACCCCCGCGAGCGACCCGGCATCCAACTTCGAACAGAGTCGGGCCGCACTGTAGGCCCCGCGCCGAATCGCGGCCAGGCCATCGTAGCACCGGTCGGTCAGGATCGGCCAAAGTCGGGTGTGGAAGGTTTCGTCCGGATAGGCAAACGCTGCGAAGGCGACAATTGCCATCGCTTGAACATCGTCCGGTGAACCCATGTGAAATTTGAACGGGTTGAGCGGGTTGTTCGCGGCGGCGGAAGTGAACCCGCTTTCGGTCTCTAAAATCGGCCCGTTGGCCAGCGGCTCGATGGCGTCGACGATTTCTCGTCGCAATTCGGTGCCTACCCGATCGGCCAAGTGACGAATCAAATCGAGCAGCGCAGTTCGATTGGAACACGGGTTTTCGCGCTCTACGGCAAGCTCAATCGCCGCGCGGACGAGAAGGGTCAAAAATTCATCGGACAGCGATTGGCGATGCTCCACGAGGTTCGCAAGTCCGGAAAGGTTTGCGACTGTCACAAACATTTCGCCGCTCGCGTGACCGTACTGCATGAGTGACTCATCGAGCGTGATGGGCGTCTCGCCGGGCTTTAGCCGTTGGACTTGGAGCCTGATTTGCTCGGCGACTCGCACGGCAGTTTGTCCGAGCCGCTCAGGAGTGAACAAGTCTTGCTTGCCGAAGCATCTGGCGGCGGATGCGAGTTGATAATTCACGGTCTTCCCTGCCGGATAGAGTGCGTCGGCCAGTTTCGCGCGGGTGGCCTCGCCCCCTGATGGTCCGAAATGCTTCGGCAAGCCAGCGGCCATACTCGCTTTCTCGAACTTTGCCCAACTCGCGTGTGATGAAGGTCGCCACATCGACATAGTCGTCGGCCGTGGCGGCCCGATTGCTGAGTATTGTCTTTTGGTTGGCCAAGCGGGATTCTTCAACTCCAATTTCACCACAACACTCCAAGCCATTCTTCAGAAGGCCCTTCCAACTGAGGGTTTCAGTGTCCGGGCAAGTCGCAAGTGACACCCCGATCCCGGCAAGGACGAGCATGTTC
>JBBRUN010000675.1:0-2018 GCA_038247765.1 Gemmatales bacterium
AATCACACAAACCATCGCGGCAGTCTCCGCTTGATTTCCTCGTGGGGAATCCCTTCGCCATTTTCGGTTTGTTTCAGCCCGATTTCGATCTCACGGCGAACATAGGCGGCGTACTCTTCATCGGTTTCCGCTTCGGCATCCGGACCGTAGCCCTCGGCCAAGCTGTCGAGGATCTCCTCGCGCGAAACGTTGTCCGGCATGAGCCGAATCTCTTCCAAGATCGCTTCTTTCGTGGACATTGCATTTCCCCCATCAGTGATTGAACATGAACTCCCGCGAGTTCAGCACCGCCCAGAACACGTCCTCCAGCGCTTGCACCTTGTTCGGGTTGGCGTTCACCGCCGCCATCAGCTTCGCCATCTCCTCAGGCTTCGGCGCCCGGCTCAGCGCCCGGATGAACATCTGCTCGATGATCTGCGGCGGGGTCTTCTTCTCCAGTTGCATCTTGCCGATGAGGTTCCCCTGGGCGATCTTCGGCGCCACCGTGTCGCCGTTCATCAGGTGCAGGCTCTGGCTCAGCGTCGGTTCCAAACGCACTTCGCAACTGCAGACCGTCTCGCGCATCGGTCGGCCGAAGGTGCTGAGGAAGTAGGTGCTCGTGCCGCCGTCGGCGATTTGCACGGCGCGGGCGCCGAGCGGCATGCCGGGGAACTTGTTCTTCGTGTCGGTCACTTGGGTGATGATGTCGAGCATCGTCTCGGCGCGGATGCGGCGGATCGGGCCCTTCGCGAAGTTCCGAGCGTCGCCCTCGTTGCTCTTATTCGGCTGCGTCGCCAGTTGGTACGTCCGACTCGTGCAGATATCGCGGATGAGCTTCTTGAAGTCGTACTTGTACTCCGTGAATTTCTTGCCGAGTTCGTCGAGCAGTTCTTGGTTGCTCGCGGGGTTGCTGATGCGGACATCATCCACTTCGCTGATGATCCCCTGGCCGAAGAAGTGGCTCCAGACGATGTTCGACAGGTTCTTGGCGAAGTACGGGTTCTCGGGCGACGCCAGCCAATCGGCCAGGATGACGCGGCGGTCTTTGCCGGTCGTGTCGGGCGTCGCACCGCCGAGGAACTTCGGCTTCATCGGGACGGCCTTGATCGGATGGTTGACCTCGCCGCCGCCGCTGTTGAAGACGACGACCTCGCGCGGATCGTCGGCCGGTTTGCGGCCGATCTGCGTGAAGAACGAGGCGAAGCCGTAGTAGTCGTCCATCGTCCAGCGGTCGAACGGGTGGTTATGACACTGGGCGCATTGCACGCGCATCCCCATGAACACCTGGGCGACGTTCTCCGTCACCTTCACGATGTCGCGCTCGAGTTGGTAGTAGTTCGTCGGCGGGTTCTTGAACGTCCCGCCGTTGGCGCCGAGGAGCTCGCGGACCCACTCATTCGTCGGCGTGTTCTTGGCGATCTTGTCTTCCAGCCAACCGTAATACTGCAGCATCGCCTTGCGCGAGACTTCGTTGTTGCTGCGGATCTGCAAAAGCTCGGCCCATTTCAGGACCCAGAGTTCGCTGAACTCTTTGCGCTCCAGCAATTCATCCACGAGCAATTCGCGCTTGTTCGGCAGCGAGGTGACCATGAAGCGGGCGTATTCCTCGGGCAGCGGCAGGATCCCGGTGATGTCGAGGTAAACCCGGCGGACGAAAGTGCTGTCGTCGCACAAACCCGACGGCTCGATGCGGAGTTTCTTCAACTTGTCGTGGACGAGTTTGTCGACGTAGTTGTTCTCGGGCACCGCGGGCCAGCTGAATTGGATCCCCTTGGGTAGCGTGATGAACGGCACGCCGACGGTAAATGTGCTGAACCGGGCCATGACGAACGCTTCGCCGCGTTCGCCGGCGGTCACGGCGCCGTCGCCGTTGGAGACGATCTTCGCCGAGGTTTCGTTGTTCGTGAGGAAGAGCGCGAGGCTCGTCACATCTCGGTCGGTACCGTCCGAATACTTGGCGCGGACGATGACGCGTTGGGCGGTGCCGGGGCCGTCGAGGACGCCGTTCGGTGGGAAGACTTCGACGCCCGTGACGGTAG
>JBBRUN010000676.1:0-1980 GCA_038247765.1 Gemmatales bacterium
GGTTGCAAGGCTTATCTGCGAATTCCGTGTTCCCCCGAAGAGGAGTCTGGCAAATCAACGTCGCCTCCCGCAAGATGATCCTTCCCCCACTTCGACTCGGAGTCCGCCATGCGTTCCTTCGCCCTCGGCCTTCTCGTCCTCAAGATTTATGCTTTCAGCTTTCGGTCATTCTGCATACCCCCCTCGCTGAAAGCTCCGAAAGCTCCGAAAGCTAAACGGAATTCTCGGTATTCCCAATGTGGCAGCGACTTCGCATCCGACAGCGGGTCATTTGGACCGCCAGAATCCGTCGACGCACCCAATGGCGTCGATTGTCTTGTCGGCGATCGACCTTTCGGTTACACTAAAACTATGATTTTGATTCACTTTCCGAATCCTGAGGCGAAGCGATCCGCGCTCAGCAGCTTGGCGGGCCGATTCGGCTTCAAGAGCTGGTCGAGCGGAGAAATGCTCGTTCCCGAGGACGCATTGCCATTTTCGCTGTGCAAGGCATTTCGTTCACCATCGAGGGGCCGGCATCGTAAGAGCAAAATGCTCCGCCACTTAGAACGAAGTTCAGTCCTACCGCGATGATTTGATACGCGTCTTTGTCGGTGCCGAAGATCGACCCGTGAACCGCGCTGACTTCGCCGAATTCAAAGAGCGTTCGAAAATTCGCTTCCATCAACTCGACATCTGGATGACGACGCATCTGATCGAAGTCATGTAATCGAGACCGTTCGCCAGCCGGCGAGACGTACTTGCCAAGGAATTCCTATGCGCACATTGCTCTTACTATTGCTACTCGCCGTGCCCGCGTTCGCGGTGGAGCCGACGCACACCGTCGTCCCGGCGGACTACGCCAGCATCAGCGCGATCACCGAGATCGCCGTCTCACCCGATGGCAAGCACGTCGCCTACGCGCTCGCCGTCTGGGACAAAGCCGAGGACAACCGCCGCAGCGATGTCTGGATCGTTCCGACCGATGGCAAAGGGAAACCGGTGAAGCTCACGTTCGACCGGGCGAACGACCGGCACATCAAGTGGAGTGCCGACGGAAAAAGCCTCTATTTCCTCGGCAATCGCAAGAAGGCGGCGGAAACGAAGCCACCTTTCGATGGCACCTCGCAAGTCTGGTGGATCGCGGCGGATGGCAGCGGCGAAGTGAAGGCGATCACCCGCGAATCCGGCGGCGTGTCCGGGTACGACTCTGCGCCCAAGGCAGATGCGATCTTTTTCAGCAAGGACAAAGAGCACGCGGATCAGGACGAGTTCGCCAAATTGCGCGCGAAGCTGAAGGTCGAGTACGGCCACGGTGTCCGTAAGGTCAGCGAGATCCACAAACTCGACCTCGGCACTTGGCGAATGGAGAAGGTCGTCGATGAAACTCGCTACGTCCGCGAGTTCGCCGTCACGCAAAATGGCACCAAGATCGCGATGGTGAGCGCGTTCGACGATACGGTCGTGAAAAGCGAAGGGGAGAGCCGCGTCGATATTTGGACCGCCGGCGAGCCGGGGGCGTCAGCCCCCGGAGAAATCAAAACACCGCCGACCGATGCGTACCGGAAAAACCCGAAGAATAGCCCATACGCATGGCTGGAGAATCTTTGCTGGAACACGGATGGTACGCGGTTCGCATTCACGGCGGTGCACGATGCCTTCCCGGCGGAGGTGATCGTGGGATCTGCCCAATTGGAAACTTGGGAACTCACTGCACAAGATCGCAAGGATCGCTGGCAAGTCGCGGGCTACGGTCGAGGCGTCGGTGCGCCGATGAAGTGGATTGAAAATGACATGTTGCAAGTTCTGACTGAAAAGAAAGGTCACGGCGAAATGATGACTTCTCGTTTCAATTTCACCGACTGGACAGGTCATGTTGTCGTCGGAGAGAATATTCTCGGTTCGTATAACGATGAGAAAAATTCCTCTCAGGTTCTTTCTGGAAGTCGATCAGCATTTCCTCGTTTGAGAACAAACGCGCAACATGACCCCAACGCCCAC
>JBBRUN010000677.1:0-1960 GCA_038247765.1 Gemmatales bacterium
CTGCACGCCCGGCGGCTCGTGGCCCAGCGCTGCCTCTACGGCGTCGATAAGAATCCGATGGCCGTCGATCTCGCCAAGCTCTCCCTCTGGCTCGTCACGCTCGCCAAGGATCACCCTTTCACCTTCCTCGACCACAACCTGCGCAGCGGCGATTCGCTCGTCGGCCTCAGCTTCGAGCAGATCCGCAAGTTCCACTGGTCGATCAAGCCGGGGGAGAAGGAACAGGCCGTGCTCGGGCAGGAGGAACTCCCGCGGCTCGTGCTCCAATGCCAGAAACTGCGCGAGTCCATTTTGAATGCGGACGATTACGTTTCGCCGCTGTGGAAGGCCGACAAACTGTTGGAATCCGAAGCGGCACTCAATCGCGTGCGCTTCGTGGGGAACCTCATCATCGCGGCATTCTTCTCGGCGACGAAGGACAAGGCCCGCGACGACAATCGCAAAGCCTACCTCGACAAAGTCACTTCGTTTTACCGAGACAAAGTTGTCACGTTGAAGCCGGTCAGAGAGGAAGCCGCGCTGCACACCGGCGATCACCCCATCGAACCCTTCCATTGGGAAATCGAATTCCCGGAGGTTTTCTCGTCCGCCAACCCGAGCGGTGGGCGTAAGCCCTCCGAGGAATCCAAAGTGTATGTTCTCGAGTCCCTCGGAGGGCTCACGCCCACCGCTCCGCAAGAACTCCGCACTGGCTTCGACGCCATCGTCGGCAATCCCCCCTTCGCGGGGAAGAACACCATCGGCGACGGCAACCGCGACGGATTCCTCGATTGGCTCAAGGTGATCCACGCCGAGAGCCACGGCAATGCCGACCTCGTGGCCCACTTCTTCCGGCGGGCGTTCGTCCTCCTCCGACCCGGCGGAACCTTCGGCCTCATCGCCACGAACACCATCGCCCAAGGGGATACGCGCAGCTCCGGCCTCCGTTGGATCTGCACGCACGGCGGCACCATCTACGAAGCCCGCCGCCGCATGAAGTGGCCGGGACTGGCGGCCGTGGTGGTGAGTGTGGTTCACATCGCGAAATCGTCGGCGGTCGCGCCACCCTTTCTGTTGGACGGACGCGAAGTCGAACGGATTACGGCGTACCTCTTCCACGCCGGCGGACACGACGACCCGGCGCGCTTGGCCGCGAACGCGGGCAAGAGCTTTCAGGGGAGTATCGTTCTCGGTATGGGGTTCACGTTTGATGACACCGATAAGAGTGGGGTGGCGAATCCGTTGAGCCTGATGCACGACTTGATCGAGAAGGATCCGCGGAACGCCGAACGCATCTTCCCGTACATCGGCGGGGAAGAGATTAATAATGATCCTGCTCATCGGCACCATCGGTATGTAATCAATTTTGGTGACATGGACGAAGAGGAAGCGCGGGAGTGGCCCGTGCTAATGCAAATATTGGAAGAACGAGTCAAACCTGAGCGGATGGCAAATAACAGAGAGGGTTATCGCCGCTGTTGGTGGCAGTATGCAGAAAAACGTGGCGAATTGGTCTCCGTTCTCAAATCGATGAAGTGTGTACTGTCTATTGCGCAAACCAGTAACGCATTAGCATTCGCCTTCAAAGATCCGGCAACAGTTTTCGGTCACACGGTTGTGCTAATCCCTTTCGAAACCTTTTCGGCATTCTCCATACTTCAATCACGCTGTCATCTCATCTGGGCTACGATCCTTCGCGTCCTCCATGAAGGACGACCTTCGCTACACCCCTACCGATTGCTTCGAAACCTTCCCCTTTCCCGATGGGTTCGAGTCCGATCCCGACCTCGAAGCCGTCGGCAAGGACTACTACGAGTTCCGCGCCGCGCTGATGATCCGCAACGACGAAGGGCTGACGAAGACGTACAACCGCTTCCACGATCCGAACGAGCGCAGGCCGGAGATCGCGGAGCTGCGGCGACTCCACGACGCCATGGACCGGGCGGTACTGGCGGCCTACGGCCCGCCCTTCGCGGACCTC
>JBBRUN010000678.1:0-1868 GCA_038247765.1 Gemmatales bacterium
AGCAGTTCGACGAAGACGATCGCGAGGCTGTATTGATCCGAGTGCTTCGACACCTTGTTGGCGAAGGTCTCCGGCGCGGCGTGGACCGGGGAGATTCCCCCCATCATCCCGGCGTTCGACTGCTTTGCCAGATCGCGAACGAGACCGAAGTCGGCGACCTTCACGCGGTCGGCGATGACGAACAGGTTCTTCGGTTTGATGTCGAGGTGCTGGAGCGAGTGCTTCTCGATCATGTGATCGAGCCCCTCGGCCGCGTCGGTCAAGAAGGCGAGGAGCTCGTCGCGCGGGATGCCCGGCTTGCCCGCGGAGCGGTATTCTTCGAAGAGGTCGTGCAGGCTCTTGTCGGCCAATTCCATGACGATGAGCAGTTCGCCGGCCACGACTTCGATGCGATCCATCGACACCACGAACGGGTGTCGAACCGATTTCACCCGTTCGAGCGCTTTGTATTCTTGCTCGGCCTTCGCGGAATCGCCGTCGAGCGAATTCAAATTGCCGAAGACGAACTTGATGGCTTTGTGAATGCCGCCGGGCGCGACGCATTTCCAAACTTCCCCGAAGCCGCCGCTGCCGAGCGGGGAGACGAGTTTGTAACCGGGAATCGGTTCCGCATCGGGTTCGCGTAGCCAGTTCATGATCGAGGCCGACGGAGTAGCGGATACGGACGTGACAACCCTAGTTCACACGGCGCGCGTTTGTCGAAGAATCGGGCGGCTCGGGAAAAGGTTTGCCGAGAATGTGGGAACTCAGAGTGTCGGGGTTTGTCGTGCGGTTGATTCCACGTTCAAGAATTCGCGCCGGAGTAATAAGAAAGCTCGAACTTTGAGGTTCCCGCATGGCTCGCATCTTGATCGTGACCGACGCTTGGCACCCGCAGGTCAACGGCGTCGTGCGGACGCTCGACACGACGACTCGGACACTCCGGGCGCTGGGCCACACGGTGGAAGTGCTCGAGCCGTCCGGATTTCCCCAAATCGCGGCGCCCTTCTACCCGGAGATCCGCTTCGCCCTCGCCACGCCGGGGTCGCTGGCCAACCGCATTCGCAAGTTCGCGCCGGATCACGTCCATATTTCCACGGAAGGGCCGCTGGGCCTGTTGGCTCGCCGCTACTGCATAAAGCGCGGCTGGCAATTCTGCACGTCGTACCATACGAAGTTCCCGGAGTACCTCCGCGCGCTGGCCCGCGTGCCCGAACGCTGGACGTACCGATTGCTGCGTTGGTTCCACAACGGCGCTTCGGCGATGATGGTGGCGACGCCAAGCTTGGAAGCCGAATTGAAAGCCCGCGGCTTCACCGCCCCGATCCGCCGTTGGAGCCGAGGGGTCGATCAGTCGATCTTCCGCCCCCGGCCGCGGATCGAATCGCAGTATCCGCGCCCGGTGCTGCTCTACGTCGGCCGGGTGTCGGTGGAAAAAGGCATCGAAGAGTTTTTGAAGCTCGACACGCCCGGAACGAAAGTGATCGTCGGCGACGGCCCAGCTCGAGCCGATTTGGAGAAACGCTACTCGCAGGCGAAGTTCCTCGGCTATTTGAATGGGGATGCACTCGGCGAATGCTATGCCGCCGCCGATCTGTTCGTGTTCCCGAGCCGCACCGACACCTTCGGTTTGGTGGTCATCGAAGCACTGGCGAGTGGGCTGCCGGTGGCGGCTTTCCCGGCGACGGGACCAATCGACATCTTGACCCGCCAAGAATTGGGGACGTGCAACGACGATCTGAAGTTGGCGATTGACGCAGCGCTGAAGTACGGGGATCGCGACGCCTGCTTACGGGAAGGTGCGAGCTACACCTGGGAGCACTGCACGGAGCAATTCATGGAGAATTTGGTGGGGGTGGTGAACTAAATCCGTCAGAACCGGAAGCGTG
>JBBRUN010000679.1:0-1861 GCA_038247765.1 Gemmatales bacterium
ATCCTATCGACTCCACGTTCCAGCCGGATCCGCCAAATGCTGCAAACCCTCGTCGAAGGCCCCGTGTATGTTTTGGGCGACAACGTCGATACCGACCAAATCATCCCGGCTCACTATCTGACCTACAACCCGTCGATCCCGGCCGAGTATCGCATGTTCGGCAAGTTCGCACTCAGCGGTGTACCCGACGAAGGAGCCGGGCTACCGAAGGGGCACGTTCCGTTCCACAGCGCCATCGACGAGTTCATTTCACCGTACAAAATCATCCTCGGCGGCAAAAACTTCGGCTGCGGGAGCAGCCGGGAGCACGCCCCGATCGCGTTGGCGGCGGCGGGGATTCTGGCGGTGATCGCAGAATTCTACGCCCGCATTTTTTATAGGAACGCGATCAACGGCGGGTACCTCACGCCCATCGAGAGCGAAGGCCGGCTCATCGACACGATCTGCACCGGCGACGTGTTGCGGATCGACCTGACGACCGGCGATTTGGCGAACAAGACCACCGGCGAAGCGTGGAAACTCAAACCCCTCGGCGACATCGCCCCGATCCTCGACGCCGGCAACATCTTCGATTACGCGAAGAAAGTCGGGATGCTGAAAGCTTGACTCGGTGCGGTTCGGATACGCTAACCGAGTTCCGTTACCGCCCCCCGAGAACCGACCACTATGTTCGGCCCGTCAGTACCCCGCGCGCTCCTCGCGGCTTTGTCGGGGATCGTATCCCTCGTGCTCGTGGTGCTGGTGGCCGCTCTCTTCGCCGCCGAGGGGAAGAACCAGTACGAACTGCTGAAGGATCTTTTCGTGCCGCTGATCGGGCCGGTGGTGGCGGTATTGATTCCCATTATCGTCCTGTACGTGATCCCGAGCGGCCAAAGCCGGGAGAAGTTCGCCCTCGATTTGTGCGGCCAATATTACACCGAGGAAATGCGCATCGCCCGCAACGTCGGCTGGCAGCATTTCGTCGTGGCCCAACGGAACCTGACGCCGTTCAAGCGGGCCGAGGCTCTCAACCACTTTCTCGATTACCTCACGAACCCGGAGACCCACCGCGGCATCGAACCGGCGGTGGACGAAGTGTATCAGCGCGCATCGCGCATCCTCGATTTCTTCGCGCTCGTCAACGAGTGCGTCGGCCGCGGTACCGCCGACCGGGACATCGTGCGCTCGTTCTTGCTTTACTATTACCTCTGGTGGCGCGACGAAATCCTCGACCCGCTGCGGAAGACCCGGCGCATCGTCACCGATCATCCGAAGTTTCGCCCCCTTTGGTGGGAGCCGATGATCTATCTGGACGGACTGGTCGGGCCGGTGGCGGAGGGTTAGCGATCCAACGCGGCGGCGCGGGTGGCGGGTCGATTCCCGAAATGTTCGGCGTACCACGCTTCGGCGGAGTCGCGCGTCCAGCCCTCGGCGACGGCGAAGCGAAATTGCGTCGTATAACCATCGTGCAGCGATTCTTCAATCCCCGAACCGAGTCCGAACGCACGGCCCAAGTTCGACCAAGTGCAGGCGAGGAATTCGGCGTCGGCGGACCATTCCGGCAGGCCGAGGAATTGGGCTTGCGGCGAGCCGAGCTCCGCCAATAGAAATCGTTTGATGTCGATCAGTGTGAAGCCCGGTGGGAAGGCGACTTCGGCGAGTTCACTATCGCCGAAGCGGAGTTGGATCGCCGGGTTGTCGGCGAGTGGCTCGGAGCGAATCCCACGGGGATCGAACTTCGCCAAGATCGCAACGAACCGACCATTTTCCACGCGCCACGGAGTCGTCCGCACGGCATCGAAGGTATCGCGGAAGAATTCGCCGCGGCCCGGTTTGCCATTGCGGTAGGAGGGGCGGGGGATGTCCAAGCTGCCGAGCATCG
>JBBRUN010000680.1:0-1744 GCA_038247765.1 Gemmatales bacterium
ATCTCGGCCCCTTCGGGAACGATGGCAGAGTCTTCGGCGAACTCGTGATTCACCGCGATCCGGGAACGGGCGAGCAACGCGGCCAATTCGGGATTCACCTGCAGCAAAGCTTGCCGGAGATCGGCGACCGTAGCACCTTTGGGCAGTTCCGCGCTCACGGTTGGGGCCCCCACCAACTCGCGGGCGCCGGCGAACAAATGGACGATCACGGTATTGCTCGGGGGTCAGTAGACTTCGTCGTGGGTCCCGATGGTATGGAGAAGAATTGCTTCGGAGCCGTTCGACTGCACAAATTCAAAGATGATGCGAAGATTATATCCAGCTGAACTCGCCCAACATCCAACCCACTGGCCGTGTAGTTTGTGCGTGTGAAGCGACGGGTGAAAAACATCCTCTCCCATAGCGTCCAAAGTGGCCTGCAAATCGTCCGATACTTTCGAGTACGACTTCAACAGTCGTCTAACTTTTCGCTTGAACGTTGGCGACTCGATGAGAATCCGCTTCACGATTGCGCCTCGCGGATAATCTCCCCCGGCGTCATCGCGCGGCATTTGCCTTCCGCAAACTCCCGGCGCGACGCTTCGATATCGGCTTGGATCCGGCCCCGCCCGATTTCGATCCGCTTCTTCTTCAGCAGATCGTACAGATCCTCTTGCTCGTCTTCCGAAAGTCGTTCGAAGGCCACCATCAACTCCTCGGCCGAAAGTGTCTGCGTCATTGTCGTGCCTCCCGAGAGAACCGTTATTAGATCCTATCACACCTTCGCTTCGTACGTCACGGTGACGTTGGTCGTGATGCCGCCGCGCGGCGTCCACGTCGAGACGACCTTCGCCCGTACCGGTTTGGCGATCGCCACGAAATCGTCGAACAGGCGGTTGGTCACCTGCTCGTAGTAAATGCCTTGGTTGCGGTAGCGCTGCAAGTACAGTTTGAGCGATTTCAATTCGACGCAGAGGTCGCGCGGGGTGTAGGTGTAGGTGATGGTGCCGAAGTCGGGCTGGCCCGTCAGCGGGCAGACGCTGGTGAATTCGGGGCAGATGATTTCGATGGAGTAATCCCGCCCCGGCGCGGGGTTCGGGAAGGTTTCCAATTGCTCGGCCGAAGGCGTTTCGGTGAAGGACATGCGGACCTCGGGGTGTGCGTTCGGGCTATTGTAGGCCGGCTTCAAAGAAACCTGCCGCACCTTGGGAATCCGCTGACGGCACTTCACCCGTTCGGGTTGATCCAAGTTTCCTGGCGGGCGGGGGCCGCGCCGGGCTTGGGCGAGTCGGTGGGGTGCGGGAAGCGCGGCGGATCGCGGTCGCGGCGCGGTTTCGTTCCCCCTTCGATGATCGCCGCAGCGCGATCCAAGTCCGATTGGTGAACCCAGAGTTCCGTCGAACCGGGTAAAGCCGAGCCGAAACTCGCGACGAGTTCGGTGCCGACCACGTTGCTCGTGATTCCCGCGTGGGTCAATTCGGCTTGGAACGTCTCGACGAGTTCGATCGGGCCGGAGTAAACTTTCACAATGTCGTTCGTATCGCGCGTCATCGGGGGAACCTCCATCGGGAAAAGGGGACGACGCATTTTACCCGTGCAGGTGCCGTGCCGATTGGCCATTCCGCAGAAAGGATCATCCCGCGGTAGATTCCATCGTCCTTTTGCACAAGTCCAAGTCCGCCATCGCGTCCGCCTCCGATTTCGGATTCTTCGCCAAATAGGCCGGGTGGAAAGTACAAATCACCGGAGTGCCTTCATAGTCGTG
>JBBRUN010000681.1:0-1728 GCA_038247765.1 Gemmatales bacterium
CAACGTCTCCAAAGACGCCGACATCACCGTCGTCCTCTACAGCGAACGCAAAGTGGTCGCTAACCACAGCTTCGAAAAAGGCAAGATCACCGACAAAGACATCGAAATGATCGCCAAAGAAGCCACCAAGCTCGGCAGCAAGAAGTAAGTATCCGTCCGGATGATCTCGGAAAGCCCGGCCTCTATGCCGGGCTTTGTCCGTTTGTATCTAGGATTCTCCGCCCCGCCGCCATCCGTGTGCTAGCCTTCCCGGTAAAAGCACCTGCGGAGCGCCGGCAATGAAGAAAACTCTCGTGATCCTGATGTTCGGCATCATCGTCGGCGGCGCGCTCGGATTCAGCAAGAAATCCGACGCCGAGGTGCTCACACGCGTCGGCAAGACTACGGCCAAGAAAGTCACCGGGGCGATGCCCCCGGCGAATCAGCTGGCCGGGCCGCTCGCCGCCACGAAAACCGGCGACCTGTTGCCGCCCGAAGACCGCGTGCGGTTACGGTTCCAAACCGACAAAGCCTTGGAAGGGGCCGCGATCACCGTGATCGCCGAGGGGAAGGAAATCCGCCTACGCGGCGAAGTCGGGAATGCCCTCGTACGCGCCCGGGCGGTCGAACTCGCCCAGACGACCAGCGGCGTCGAAAAGGTCACGAATGAATTGGTCGAACCGGTCAAGTAGTCCTATTCAACCGGTTGGTGAAGCGAGTCGAGTCCGAGACGTCCATGCATCCCGATGATCGCCCCGTCGATAACGCCCCGTACCTGACCCATAAGCACGGCCCGTTGACCATCGAAGGTTGGTCCCGGGCCGCCGTGCAAAGCTGCTGGCGCATCCCCGAACTCAAACTCGGCTTCGACCTCGGCGCCAGCCCATGGGACTTCATGGGTTCGCCCACGATGTTCGTCTCCCACACACACCTCGACCACGTCGCCGCCCTGCCCGTGTACGTCGCCCGCCGGCGGATGATGAAGATGGAACCGCCGACGATTTACGTTCCCGCCGAGAGCTTCGAAGACGTCAAGAAACTGATGATCATCTTCCAACGGCTCGACCGCGGCCGGCAAACGTGCAACCTCATCCCCGTCGAACCGGGCCAGGAATTTGAGCTGTCCCGCGACCACGTCGTGACCGCGTGGGCCACGACGCACACGATTCCCTCGCTCGGGTTCGTCGTCTGGGAGCGCCGCAACAAATTGAAGGACGAATTCGTCGGCCTGCCCGGCGAGAAGATCAAGGAGTTGAAGTTTTCGGGAGTGGAAATCACCCGCGAAGTGCGGACGCCGCTGGTCGCTTACACCGGGGATACCAGCCCGGCGGGCCTTGATGCCTGCCCGGCCGCATTCGATGCGAAGATCCTGATCACGGAACTCAGTTTCATCCGGGCGAGCCACAAACGGGAGAAGATCCACAAGTTCGGCCACATGCACCTCGACGATTTCATCGAGCGCCAACACAAATTCAACAACGAATTGCTCATCGTCGGCCATTTCAGCACGCGCTACCACCCTTCGGAGGTTCTGCGGACGCTGGAAGCGAAGTTACCACCCGCCCTGCGGGCGAAGATGAACCTGTGGATTTGATGCTTTTGGCTTCAATTTGCAGGTTCTGGCGCCGGCATAACCAGTCCATTCGACAGCATCCGCAGTGCGGAATTCGCTCCGACTCGAGTTTCATCCGATTCGTTCGATCCATTCGACCGAAATGCCCGATGATTCCCGCACTTCCCCGTTGCCGA
>JBBRUN010000682.1:0-1685 GCA_038247765.1 Gemmatales bacterium
ATAAATTGCTTATCTCCCCCCACCTTCACAGAAACCTTGGCTACCGCCCGCCCCTCCGCTTGCCGCACCAAGATTTCCTTCGCCATCGGCGACAGCACGTTGTTGGTGAGGATGTGATCGACGTTGCGCGCACCCGATTCGACTTCCTTGCAGCGCGCCGAGACGGCGTCGATCACGGCGGGATCGTAGGTGAACACGGCTTTGTGGTTCGCCAGCAAGCGGTCGCCGATCTTCTTCAGCTGGAGTTGAATGATGCGGCGGAGCACATCGTCCCCGAGGGGGAAGTACGGCACGATGGTCATCCGCCCCAGCAGCGCCGGTTTGAAGGCCTTCAACAGATCGGGCCGCAGGAGTTCGGCCAGTCCGGCCGAGTCCGGAGCGGTGTCCGGGTCGGCCATCGCCTTCATGATGGTGTCGGTGCCGACGTTCGACGTGAGCAGGATGATGGTGTTCTTGAAGTTGATTTCGATGCCGCGGGAATCGTTGAGCACGCCCTTGTCGAAGACTTGGTAGAAGATCTCCTGCACCGACGGGTGCGACTTCTCCACTTCGTCGAGCAGCACGACCGAGTACGGCCGGCGTCGCACGGCTTCGGTGAGGACGCCACCTTCGCCGGAGCCTTCGTAGCCCCGCGGCGAGCCGATGAGCTGCGAGACCTTGTACTCTTCTTTGAACTCGGACATGTTCACCACGACCATGTTGCGGTCGCCGCCGTAAAGCAGGTCGGCGAGGGCCATCGCCGTTTCGGTCTTGCCGACGCCCGAGGTGCCGACGAGCAGGAAGACCCCGACGGGCCGGCGCGGGTCGGCGAGATCGGCCCGGGCTGTGCGGATGCGTTCGGCGATGGCTTTGAGAGCGTGATCTTGGCCGATGACGCGCTCGGCCATGCGGTCGTGGAGGTTCAGCAGAGTTTCGATTTCGTTGCGGACCATCTTGCCGACGGGGATGCCCGTCCAGCCGCCGACGATCTGCGTGATGGCGGCCCCGTCTACCACGGCGGAGACGAGCGGCGATTCCCCCTGCAGCCGGGCGAGTTCGGCGCGGAGCCGGCCGAGTTCGGCTTTCTGCGGGGCGGTCTCCGCCCCGGACTTCTCGGCTTCGGTGAGCAGTTTGCGGACTTCCATCACGAGGTCGCGCTCTAGCTTCAGGCGCGTTTCGAGTTCGCCTTTCTTCGTTTCGGCGACAGCGAGGGCCGCTTTCAATTCGGCGAGCCGCCCCTCGTGGTCGGTCCAGCCGGAGTTCTCGCGCGTCAGCGAGGTCAGTTCGATGTTGAGGTGCTCGATCTCGCGGATCACATCTTCCAATGCCGGCGGCGTCGCCCCTTGGCTGAGCTTCACACGCGCGCTCGCGGTGTCGAGGAGGCTCACGGCTTTGTCCGGGTTCTGGCGCTCGGGCAGGTAGCGGATGCCGAGGCGAACCGCTTCGACGATGGCTTCGTCGAGAATGCGGACTTTGTGGTGCTTCTCCATCACCTCGGCGACGCCGCGGAGCATGCGGATGGCCTTGGCTTCGTCCGGTTCATCGACGCGGACTTCTTGAAAGCGGCGCTTCAACGCCGGATCGCCTTCGAAGTGCTTCTTGTATTCGTCGAAGGTGGTCGCCGCGATGGTGCGGAGTTCCCCGCGGGCCAGCGCCGGCTTCAGTAGGTTCGCGGCGTCGTTTTGCCCCGCTTGGCCACCGGCACC
>JBBRUN010000683.1:0-1658 GCA_038247765.1 Gemmatales bacterium
CAATGCGGTTTCGCTTTCGGAGCTTTCGCTGCTTTCGCTGCTTTCGCTGCTTTCGCTGCTTTCGCTGCTTTCGCTGCTTTCGCTGCTTTCGCTGCTTTCAGCGAGGGGGGTATGCAGAATGACCGAAAGCTGAAAGCGAAACCGGACATCTTCCGCCAGAATCCGTTGCCGCACCGATATTTTCTGACCACCGACCACGATTTTCGCTTGCTATCCCGCGGCCCCATCGGTATTCCCCCAGCCGGACTTGAACCGAACTCGAACTTCCAAGGATGGAATCATGCTCCTGCCGCGCCGCCGTTGGATCGCCCTCGCCGTACTCGGCACCGTCATCGCCTTGACCGGTGATGCCGTCTCGCAACAGCCCAAGGTTCCGGTCGGGCCACGGCCCGTGGCCGTCATCCACGGTAGCATGGCCATCACGCACGAAGAATTCGGCAAGTTCCTCATGGACCGCGGCGGCGCCGAGAAGCTCGAAATCTTCGTGAACAAGAAGATCATCGAAACCGAAGCCCTCAAGCGCGGTCTGACCGTGACCGACCTCGAACTGAAGGCGGCCTTCAAGCAGAGCGTGGCCACCTCGAGCGCCGCCGGGGACGGGAAGATCATCTCCGAGGCCGACTTCATCCGGGTCGTGCTGCCGAAGTTCGGCAAGAACCTGTACGAGTGGATGGAAGACATCGAACGCCCGCGCTTGCTGCTGACGAAAATGTGCGTCGACCGCATCAAGATCAAAGACGAGGATTTGACGATCCAATTCGAGCGCCTTCACGGTGAGAAGCGCCAAGTGCAAATCATCATCTGGCCCAAAGGCGACGACGTGAAGTCGATCGAAAAGATCTACGGGCGAATCCGCGGTAGCGAAGTGGAGTTCGACAGCGAAGCCCGGCAGCAGGCGAACCCGAGCCTCGCCGCAGCCAAGGGGAATATCAAGCCGATCACGAAACACGGCACGGGCGACGATAAACGGGTCGAGGACGTCGCTTTCAAGTTGAAGAAAGGCGAGGTCAGCGAGATCATCACCACGCAGCAGGGTTACATTGTCATGAAGCTCATCGACATCATCCCGGCCAACGCCGCGGTCAAATTCGCCACGGAGCGGCCCATGCTGGAGAAGGCCGCCTTCGAAGCCAAACTGGAAGAAGAGATTCCGAAGTGCTTCGCGGAACTCCGCAAAGCCGCGGCGCCGGATTTCAAATACGCCGGCCCGGAAGAATGGAAATCGACCAAGAACTTCCTCGACAACGTCGCCAGCCCCGTCGTGCCGACGCCGGGCGGAACGAAGTAATCCGGATGCACTACAGGGTCACAGTTCTGTGGTGCATTCCTATTTGTTCCATCTGCAAGCATCTTCACCGTCCAATCGCAGCGTGAGGCATTTCGCGCTGCCGCCGGCTTTCAAGAACTCGTCCAATTCCACTTCGACCGATTTATACCCGGCCCGCATCAAGCTCGCGCCGAGCTTCGGGCAGCGGCTGTTGTGGATCACCGTCGTCCCGACGACCACGGCGTTGCACCCGAAGCGCTGGGCTTCGTCCGCGTCCACGGGGATGAGCGTCTTCACGTGGGTTTCGAGCACGCGCAGGCCGTAGCCGTCGAAGGCCTCCGGGTGGAACAAGGCGATGCCCGGTGCGAGCGGGCAGAAGCAGGTGTCGAGG
>JBBRUN010000684.1:0-1389 GCA_038247765.1 Gemmatales bacterium
ATGCCGTCGGCCCATTCGATGAGCAGGCCATCCCCCTCGCGTTTGAGGGACAATGGTACGGTCGTAGTGGGGGAAGGGTTCATGGAGGGAATTGTATTGGCACGCGGGTTCGCTAAGCTTGCGGAACGGAATCGGGGGGTCGGGCATGGCAAAAAAGAAATCGACTGTCGACATCGGCGAGCAAGTGCAGCAGAAACTGTTGGAACTCGCCGGGGCGGACGCGGAGGCCCCGTTCAAGCTTCCGAGTAAAGGCGAACTGCTAGGCCGACTCCTGGACGTCTCAAAGCCTTTGATCATTCAGAGTGGCAAAGGGGCAACGTCTCGGGCCAGCCTGACTCCGGCAGGTTTCGCGTTGGTGCGTGCGAGACTCGTAGAAGAAAAAGTGGGGCCGGTGGCCCGGCTAATCGCCGAGGGGTTGCCAACCGAACAACAAATTGAGTTCATCCAAACGCAGTTGGCGAACCACCCGACGTCCGCGCTGGAATTGGAACCTCTTCTGAAGGCAGCCGTACAGCGGCTGACCGCCGAGACGGAACGCCGAGTATTGGCCGAACGGAAGTCGATGGAACTCCGAGCCGCGAGTCGAGCCGCGCTGACACGCTGCTTGGAACAGCTCGATCAACTCGGTCGCGCGCGTGTCGAAGAACTGCGCGAGCTGCTTCTCACAGCGGGTGGAACACTGCCGGATGAGCAACCCGTATCCGATCCTCGCTTTGCGCCGCAGTCTAAGCCTGTGACGGATGACGATCGCGATTTCCGCCGCGATGTCGCGGAGCGTTTGGTGTCTTCTTGGCGTGACGCCGTTCGGTACAACAAGATCGAAGCCAAAGGCTATTTGGAGACGGCCATCGGCAATGTCGGTGCGATGCGCCGGATTGGCGAAGAGGGTGAAACCGTGTCGTTCGACCGCGAATCCCATGCTGATGCACCGGGGCTTTCCCCCAAAGACCGGGTGAAGGTGACCCGATCCGGCTGGCGACTCGACATCGATGAGGATCGCTATTACGTTATCGAAAAAGCCATCGTGGCGAAGTGAGGTTCTATGGCCGACCGCGTCTTCTGCATCGATCTGGGGAGCGCCTTCACCAAGGTCGCACTGCGCTGCGATCCCACAGCCGACGCGCGCTTGATCGCGCCGGTCGGATCGGTCGATGTCGTACCGTTTTGCATGCCTACGGTGGTGGCCGTCTCCCGGCGTTCGGACGGTAAATTGGAATACGAATACGGGTCGCAAGCCGCGGACATGAAACCGGGGACGAACGTCCGCGTCTTTCGAAACTCAGTACTTTCCAATTGGTGTCATGATATAGGTATCGGCCCATTCGGCGTTTGCGTCGATCGCCACAAGTGTTCGACGAATGCGTCGAGCACATCCCGGTACCGCCACGG
>JBBRUN010000685.1:0-1243 GCA_038247765.1 Gemmatales bacterium
AAGCCGGGGCGATCAACGCGGCCCTCCTCGCCATCGCGATTCTCGGGAACAAATACGAATCGATCCGGCTGCGCTATTCCGTCAACCGCGCAAACCAGACGCAAGCCATCCTCGAAGCGGCCGATCCGCGGGGCGCGAACTCATGAAGCTCGGCATCCTCGGCGGTGGCCAACTGGCGCGGATGATGGCGCTCGCCGCCCACCCGCTGGGCATCACTTGCACCGTCCTCGACCCGGTGCCCGAGCCGTGCGCCGCTGCTGTGGGGACCGTCATCCGCGGGGAATACGACGACCTCCAAGCCCTTTATCAACTCGCCCAAGCGTCCGATGTCATCACGTACGAATTCGAAAACGTGCCGGTCGAATGCGCCCGCTGGCTCGCGGAGCGCGTGCCGGTATTCCCGTCGCCGGGCGCGCTGGAAGTGTCGCAAGATCGCATCGTCGAAAAGAACTTCTTCGCGAAGCTCGGTATCCCGACGCCCGCGTTCGCCGATGTGCTGAGCCGCGACGATTTCGACCGGGCTCTCCGGGACATCGGCCTCCCGGCCGTGCTGAAGACTCGCCGCTTCGGCTACGACGGCAAAGGCCAATGCGTCATCCGCACCGCCGCGGAGGCCGAAGGAGCATGGACGCAACTCGGCGGTCGACCCCTGATTTTGGAAGCTTTCGTGGCGTTCGACCGCGAACTCTCGCTGATCTCCGTTCGCAATCGAGCGGGCGAGTGCCGGTTCTATCCGTTGGTGGAAAACGAACACCGCGAAGGGATGCTTTACAAAAGTCTCGCCCCGGCCGCGAACACCGGCGAGGAACTGACCGAGCGCGCCTGCGACTTCGCCGAGCGCGTGCTGAACGAACTGAATTACGTCGGTGTACTCGCCATCGAGTGGTTCCAAGACGGCCCGAGGTTGATCGCCAACGAGATGGCCCCGCGCGTTCACAACTCCGGGCATTGGACCATCGAAGGGGCCGCGTGCAGCCAGTTCGAGAACCACGTCCGCGCCGTCTGCGGCTTGCCGTTGGGGTCGACTTCCGCCATCGGCCATTCGGCGATGTTCAATCTCATCGGTCACCGTCCCGACTTCGATACGATTCTGCAAATTCCGGGCACGCACCTGCACTGGTACGGCAAAGAGACGAAGCCCCGGCGGAAAGTCGGGCACATCACCGCCACGGCGACCTCGGCCGAAGAGCGCGATCACCTCGCCGCCGAATTGCTACTTCGCCACGACTTCGCCATCCGCTGA
>JBBRUN010000686.1:0-1224 GCA_038247765.1 Gemmatales bacterium
CGGCCAATCCGCGCGCACGGGCGTTTGTCCCGCATCGACGTAACCGTCCACGACTTGCCCCGAACTGGCGAGGATGATTCGCTTCACACCGGATTTGCGGGCCGCTTCGAGGACGTGGTACCCGCCGACGATGTTATTGGGCACGAGTTCTGCAATGAAATTGTCGCCGTCATCGGGTGCAGGGCCGCGCGGAAATCGGCCATCGTCCGGCGTCGCCGCGAGATGGACGATCACATCGACGCCGACCGCGGTTCGGTTGAGGAGGTCGACGTCTTGTAGGGTTCCGATGATCGATTGCGGCGTGGGCAAACCGGGTGTGGGTCGCAAGTCGAAGCCGAAGACAGCGTGCCCGCGGGCGACGAGTTCTTTCACCGCGGCCCGACCGAGCCGCCCGGCCGATCCGGTGACGAGAATGCGCTGGGATCTCACTTTTCTTGGGCCTTTTCTAGCAGGGTGTTGAAAAACTCCGGGAGTTCTGCTGAGGCAAGAATCGAGAAGCCATTACAGCCTTCAAGTTGAAATTTTGCGCATCGTGATCCAACTTGAACGCTCGTACGGCATCAGAACGTAGGTCGCTCCGAGTTTTTCAACACCCTGCTAGTCGTTCCAGTTCCGCCATAGAGAGCCAGTATGGAGTGGACGTTTGAGCGACTTTCTCTTTCGCCCACTTGAAATATTCGAGAGCTTGGTCTTTCTTGCCCCGCAGCAGCAGATCGAAACCCAGGTACCAGAGGGCTTCGGTGGGTGTGTCATCGTCGGTGGCCAATTTTAGCAGAGCCGCTTCGTCGAGGTCGCCGCGGAGGTACATAACCGCCCGGCAGGGATAAGCTTTTTCATCGAGCTTCCCTTCGGCGTTCGCGAGGAACTTTTTGGCCGAGGCGTCGTCTCCATCGATGCGTGCCGCCAACTGCCCGAGGATCGTCGTAATAATGGCGTCGTGGCTTTTCCAGCCTTCAACGCCGATGGCCGATTGAAAATCCGCCGGGGCTTTTGGTTTTCGGGTGCTCAGGAGCATAGTGCCCCGATTGTTGTAAGTGACGGCAAAATTTGGGGTCGAACCGGATCGCCTCGTCGAAGTCTTTGATGGCTTTGTCGTACTTATTCTTTCAAATCCCGGTGCGCAATCCCACGGTTGTTGAACGCAACAGAGTACTTCGGGTCGAGTCGGATTGCTTCATCGTAGCTCTTGATGGCTTTGTCGTAGTTCACGTTCCGCATTCCCCC